>NZ_FZOB01000002.1 GCF_900188395.1 Desulfurobacterium atlanticum
GGTATGAATGGGAGAACGCCTTTTGAGGTTTTAAAGAGTAAGTGGGATTGTTTGTTTAATCTTAATGTTGCTTGTTTCCCTGTTGTGCTGCTTGAGGATGTTTTTGTGGTGGCTAATAGGCTGGGGGTATTGGAAAAGGGTGGGGAGAATGTGCTCACCCCCTACCTTTTAAGCCTTTACATCCCCTTGGTCAATTTGTGTTTCAGCATATTTAAAGTAATTAAATATCCCATCTATGGTTGCATTTTCTATGTTTGCAATCAGCTCTTCAAACAGATTAAACGCTTCCTTTTTAAACTCAACTACAGGATCCTTTTGAGCATAACCTCTCCATCCTATACTTTCTTTGATGTGATCAAGAGCCCTTAAATGCTGTCGCCAGTAGTGGTCAAGTGTTTGAAGCATTATTATTCTTTCTATCTCTCTAAGCTGCTGGCTACCTATAAGTTTCTCTTTTTCCTCATACTCTTTAATTAATCTATCGTAAACTATCTTAAATAGTTTATCCCTTTCATTAACTGCCCCTTCCACTTCAATTTCCATTAGTTCTTTAAAGCTCTCAGGAACAGGAAATTCAAAACCAAACCTCATCTCAAGAGCCTGTTTAAGTCCTTTTAAATCCCATTCATCAGGAACAACCGTTTCTGGAGCATACACGTCAATAAGTTTCCAAACAACTTCTTCTATCATATAGAAAATATCTTCCTTAAAATCTTCTCCATCAAGAAGCTTATTCCTCTGCTCATATATAACCTTTCTTTGAACGTTATAAACCTCATCATACTCAAGAAGACGTTTTCTTATCTGGAAGTTCTGGTCCTCAACTCTTTTCTGGGCATTCTCAAGAGCTTTTGAAACCATTTTATGAGTAATCGGTTCATCGTCAGGAACATTCATCATTTCCATTAACTTTTTAATCCTGTCAGAACCAAACAACCTTAAAAGATCATCCTCAAGAGATAGAAAGAAACGGGACTCTCCAGGATCACCCTGTCTTCCTGCACGCCCACGAAGCTGATTATCTATACGGCGGGCTTCATTTCTTTCAGTACCTATAATGTAAAGCCCTCCAAGCTCTATAACCTTTTTCTTCTCCTCTTCCGTTTGCTTTTTAAACTTTTCAGTCTCCTCTCTTAACAGCTCCTCAAATTTCTCTTCACCAACTTTTTCAGGAGTTATTCCCCTCTTCTTAAGTTCCTGCTTTGCCATATATTCAGGATTCCCCCCAAGGAGAATATCTGTACCACGGCCGGCCATATTTGTGGCTATAGTTACAGCTCCAAGTCTTCCAGCCTGGGCAACTATTTCAGCTTCTTTCTCATGATACTTAGCGTTAAGAACCTGATGTGGAATTCCCTTTTTTTTCAAAAGAGATGAAAGGTATTCGGAAGCCTCAATGGAATTAGTCCCGACAAGCACAGGCCTGCCTATTTTGTAATTCTTCTCTATCTCTTTAACAACCGCATCATACTTTGCTTTCATTGTTTTATAAATAACATCTGGATGGTCCTTCCTTATAACAGGCTTGTTTGTTGGAATAACCACAACATCAAGACCATAAATCTCCTTAAGCTCTGCTGCTTCCGTTTCAGCGGTACCTGTCATACCGGCAAGTTTCTTATAAAGTCTGAAATAATTTTGAATCGTAATAGTTGCAAGTGTCTGATTTTCAGCTTCTATTTTCACCTTTTCTTTAGCTTCAACAGCCTGATGAAGACCATCACTCCACCTTCTACCTGGCATAATCCTTCCTGTAAACTCATCAACAATAATCACTTTTCCATCTTTTACCACATAATCAACATCCTTTTTAAACAGATTGTGTGCTCTGAGAGACTGAATTATCCCGTGAAGAAGGTCAGAAAACTTAGGATCATAAAGATTGAAATCTTTTAATCCTGTCATCTTTGTTACTATCTTTTCAACTTCTCTAATACCCTCATCTGTTAAAACAGCTGTTTTATTTTTCTCATCAACAGTGAAATGTTTATCTTTTTTAAGCTGTCTCACAATAGTATCAGCAATGTAATAAATATCCACGTTCTCTTCAGATGGTCCTGAAATAATCAAAGGAGTTCTTGCCTCATCTATTAAAATAGAATCCGCCTCATCAACAATAGCGTAAAAAAGGTCTCTTTGAACCCGCTCCTCTTTGGAAAATGCCATGTTATCCCTTAAATAATCAAATCCAAACTCACTGTTTGTTCCGTAAGTTACATCTTTTGAATACATACGTTTACGCTCTTCTTTTTCCATACTGTTTTGAAGATAACCAACTGTTATTCCAAGATAGTTATAAACAGGGCCCATCCATTCAGCATCTCTTTTCGCAAGATAATCATTAACAGTTACAACATGAACACCTTTTCCAGCAAGTGCATTAAGATAAACTGGTAATGTTGCAACCAGAGTCTTCCCTTCACCCGTTTTCATTTCAGCAACTTTTCCCTGATGTAAAACGATTCCACCAATAAGCTGAACATCATAATGTCTCATTCCAAGGGTTCTTTTTGCTGCCTCTCTTACAGCAGCAAACGCTTCAGGTAAAATCTTATCCATATATTTAAATTGTTCTTTCTCATCTTTTATCTTTGAAAGCTCTTCTTTCCATCTGTTTGTCAAAGCCTGCAAATCTTCTTTGCTCTTTTTCTCAAACTCAGATTCAAGTGCATTAATTTTCTCAACAAGAGGCTTTAACTTCTTAACCGCTCTTTCATTTTTACTTCCGAAAATTTTTGTTAAAACAAGATCTATCATTTGAAATTCCTCCAATAATTTTATTTTGAACCGTTCAAAATATAGAAAGACTTATAATTAAGAGAAACCTAACAGGAACTAAAGAGGAGGAGCTCTGGATAAATTTGAATGCTCAATTAAGTCTTCTTTTATTTTTTGGTTGTTTGAACAGTGATTGAAAAATTCTTTATTATTAAATAAAGAAAACTTTAGCAGCTCAAAGCAGCTTTCCTCATCCTTTTGAGACGAACAAACAAAAGATACAGCTTTACTTTCAGCATATAAAAAAACTTCCGTTTTCAGCTGCAAAGATGAGCTATAAACAACATCCCCACAACTAAAAACAGTTATAAATATTAACCCTGCAATTATACTGTTAAGTTTAACCCTTTTCATTCTGCCTTAAAGATACACCATTAACTTTTGAATGTCAAAATAAATGTTAATTTTTCAACTTTTTCTCTATTTCAGCTATCGCAACTTTTGTTTTCAAAAGAGCATCTGGATTAATAGAAATTGTATCTATACCCTTTTCTATTAAAAACTGCGTAAACTCAGGATAATCGGAGGGAGCCTGCCCACAGATACCAACCTTTCTACCCATCTTTTTTGCCTTCTCTATAACCATTGCAACCATATACTTAACAGCATCGTTTCTCTCATCATAGACCGAAGCAACAAGTTCAGAATCTCTATCAACGCCGAGAGTAAGTTGAGTTAAATCGTTGGAGCCTATAGAAAATCCGTCAAAAATTTCCGCAAACTGCTCAGCAAGAATCACATTTGATGGAATTTCACACATAACATAAACCTGCAACCCATCCTTCCCCCTTTCAAGCCCATATTCCTTCATAACTTCAAGCACCTTCCTGCCTTCTTCAACAGTTCTACAAAACGGCACCATCACTATCACATTTTTTAGACCCATCTCCTCCCTGACTCTTTTTATAGCAAGACATTCAAGCCCAAATGCTTCCTTAAACCTCTCTGAATAGTATCTTGATGCACCCCTCCAGCCGAGCATCGGATTTTCTTCAGCAGGCTCAAAGTATTTACCTCCAAGGAGGTTTGCATACTCATTTGTTTTAAAATCGGAAAATCTAACTATCACAGGCTTTGGATAAAAAGCAGCAGCAATTTTTGCTATTCCATACGAAAGTTTGCTTATGTAAAACTCTTCAGGTGAATTAAATCCATAAAGTTTTTCTTCTATGACTCTTGCAACTTCAGAATCTTTCTCTTTTATAAAATCAAAATTCAAAAGAGCAAGAGGATGAACACCTATATAGTTATTTATAATAAATTCCTCCCTTGCAAGACCAACCCCATCGCTGGGCAGGAAAGAAAGTTCAAATGCTCTATCTGGAGTTGCAACATTAAACAACACCGGTGTATCAACTTCTGGAATTGAAGAAATATCAACGGTCTCAATACTAAACGGAATTTCACCTTCATAAATATAACCTTCATTCCCTTCAGCACAGGAAACCGTAACCGTTTCATTGTCTTCTAAAATCTTCATAGCATCCCTGGCTCCAACAACAGCAGGAACTCCAAGTTCTCGCGCCACAATAGCCGCATGACACGTTCTTCCCCCCTTCTCTGTAACAATAGCTGCCGCCTTTTTCATCACCGGTTCCCAGTCAGGGTCGGTAATCTCCGCCACAAGAATTTCTCCCTCTTTAAAATCAACAGCATCCTGGGGAGAAGAAAGCTTTTTAATCCTGCCTGACGCAACCTTATGGCCAACGGCTATTCCTTTTAAGAGAATCTTCTTTTTCCTCTCCTCTTCAGAAAGATTCACTTTATAAATCTCAAGCTTTGAGTAATCCTTCTGCGACTGAACCGTTTCAGGCCTTGCCTGAACAATGAAAAGTTCTCCTGTAATTCCATCTTTTGCCCATTCAACATCCATAGGACACCAACGTGCATGAAACTTAGAATAATGCTCCTCTATACGAACAACCCATCTGGAAAGTTTTAAAATTTCTTCATCGGACAAACAAAACTTATGTTTATCGGTTTCATCAACAGGAACAATAACTGTTCCCTGACCATCCTCTGTATAAATCAACTTTCTATCCTTATCCCCCAACTTCTTTTCAATTATTGCATTAAAACCTTCTTTAAGTGTTGGCTTAAAAACGACAAATTCGTCAGGAACAACTTCTCCACCAACTATCAGTTCTCCAAGACCATAAATTCCGTTTATAACAACAACATTTTTAAATCCAGTTTCTGTGTCAAGGGAGAAAGAAACACCTGAAGCTCCCATGTCAGAGCGAACCATTTTCTGCACACCAACAGATATTCCAACTTTAAAGTGGTCAAAGCCAAAACTCTCTCGGTAAGAGATAGCCCTTGCGGTAAAAAGAGAAGCAAAGCAGTTTTTTATAGCTCCAAGCAGTGCATCTTCTCCGCGGATATTTAGATATGTCTCCTGCTGGCCGGCAAAGGAAGCATCTGGTAGATCTTCAGCTGTAGCAGAAGACCTTACTGCAACATCCACTTCTTTCATACCATACTTTTCACTTAAACTCCTGTAAAATTTCACAATTTCCGCTCGAAGCTGAGATGGAAAATCACCCTGCTTAATGAATGCTCTTATATGAGATGCTTCTTCCTGTAACTCTTTAATGTTTTTAACATCTATCCCCGTTAATATATTCTTAATCTTATCTTTCAGATTATTAAACTCAAGGAACTCAAAATATGCCTTTGCTGTTACAACAAAACCATCAGGTATGTTTATTCCCTCAGGAGCAAGGTTTTTTATCATTTCCCCAAGGGAAGCATTCTTTCCACCTACAAGAGAAACATCATTTAGGTCAACATCTTTTAGCCATAAAACAAATTTTGAATTGCATTTCATTGTATTACCCCCCATTTTTATGATATAGAGATTATACACAAGTAATGTAAGGAGGAGAAAATATGAAAAAGAAAGTTATATGTCTAACAGTAAGTCTTCTTCTCTTTTCACACTTATCCTACGGAGCAGAACAACCTGCTGAAAATTCAGCAAAAAGAGAACCATCAAAAATATCCTTTAAACTTCCAGGAAACCAGTGGAGAATAGGAGTAGACACTATATTTGCTGGAAAAATGAAAAGAAGCAGTGAAGGTGCACCAAAATACCTTTATGGAATATCTGCAGGTGGTGGTATTGCATTTAGATATTACATAACTACAAAAAATGAACTTCAAACTGTCCATCCTTATGCAGAAGCAGGAACGACCTCTTTAATTTATCCATACATAGGCGGCGGGATAGAATACGGACTTCCTGTGGAAGATGATATATCGGGTCAAAAAAGTGCTTTTTCCATAGGTGGTGGAGTTTATCTGTTCAGTAAGCTATACGGGGCAAAAACATTATTCTTCCCAATAATATCTGTATCTTATAGTTTTAAGTAGGATGAAATCTATAAAGCATCTATACGTTCATATACCTTTTTGCAGAAGAAAATGTCCGTATTGCGATTTTTACTCTGAAATTACCAAAAACGTTGATGAAGAAAATTACCTGCAATTACTGTTACAGGAGATAAAAATAAGAAATATACCTATAGAACCAGAAACAGTCTATTTTGGAGGAGGAACTCCATCCCTCCTATCTCCTGCCTTTTTTGAAAAGTTTATAACACAGTTTAAAAGTAATCTGAAAGAGATAACAGTTGAGATAAATCCAGAAACCGCTTCAAAAGAGTATTTATCACAACTTAAATCAGCAGGAATAACGAGAGTAAGCCTTGGAATTCAAACGTTTAACAATAGACTCTTGAATTTTATTGGAAGAAACCATACAGAGAAAGAAGCGATAAACAGTCTTGAAAATGCGCTGTCAATTTTTAATAACGTCTCCGCTGACCTTATGTTTGCCCTTCCAAACCAAACAGAAAAATCTCTTTTAAATGACCTTGAAATACTTACATCTTTTAAAGAACTAAAACACATTTCCATATACGGATTTACTCTCTACGAAAACACCCCCATCTATAAAAGAAAAGAGTCCCTTAACATTCCCGATGAAAACCGCTTTAGCAAGTTCTACAAATTAATAGTAAAATTTTTAAAAGAGAAAAAATTTCTCCATTATGAAATTTCAAACTTCTCAAAACAAAATTATGAATGCAAACATAATCTTTCCTACTGGTTTCTAAAAAAATATATAGGCGTTGGTCCATCAGCTGCGTCATTTATAGATGGAGTTTACTATAAAAACGTTGAAAATCTTACAGTTTACAGTGAGAAAATAAAAAACTGCAACCTGCCATGTGAAATAACTCCCTTCTCTTTTAATGAACTGCTTGAAATAAAACTTGGAATGGGTCTCAGAACTATATACGGAGTAAGATTAAACTATCAAGAGTTGGAAATTGTTGAAAAAGCCATAATGAAAAGCGAAATACTTCAAACATTTCTAAAAGAGGAAATAATCACTTTTGAAAAAAACGTTCTACGTCTTAATCCAGAATATTTTCACATTTTTAACTTCATCGTAGGAAAAATTGCATCCGAAATATGGAACGTTTAGAAAATTGATATAATGGTGTTATGATTAATAATCAGGAAGGTTGAATAGAAATGAAAATTTTAAGTATAGATACCTCTTCGCCTATCGGAAGCGTTTCACTGATTAAGGACAACAAAATTGTAGCTTCAAGAAGCTGGAACTCTCCACGGGAACATTCTGTTAAACTGTTTGAAAATCTACAACATATTGTAGGAACAGCAGAGAATAAATTCAGTGATATAGACATTGCAATATTCACAGCAGGGCCAGGCTCCTTTACAGGAATCAGAATAGGACTTTCTGTTGCCAGGGCATTTAAACTTTCCGGGAAACTTAAAGAAGTGGGCACCGTTTCCACTGTTGAAGCATTTTCATATTGCTTTCTTAAAGATGGATTTCCTGTATTTGTAATAGTGGAAGGCAGGAAAAATAGATATTACACTTATTGTAGAGATGAAACATCCGTTATTTTTCCCATAGAAGACCTTACTCTTAAAGAGATTAAGGAAAGGTTAGAAAAACTAACATCAAAAGTGACTGTAACGGGTTATTTTAGTGAAAACAGTGAAATAGTTGAATTTCTAAAACATCAAAATAACATCTTTATAAAGAAAGCATGCTCATCAATATCTATATGTGCTGCTCTTTATGCACAAAAATTTGGATATAGAACAGACTTAGAACCGATATATATAAGGCAACCAGATGCAAAACCTAAAAATAAGAATTTGGAATGACAGAGATATTGAAGTAATACGGAACTTTTTAAAGGAAAATTTTCCATCCTGGGAAAAAAGAGTAGATAAGGACTATTTAAATCCTAATATTAAGGCAAACTTAGCTTTTATAGAGAAAACATTGGTTGGTATCGTGATTTATATGGTTATAGATAGTGAAGCTGAAATTCATTTACTTGTCGTTGACAAAAACTACAGAAGAAAAAGTGTAGCTATAAACCTGTTAAAAGAAACCTTGAAAATGTTAGTAAATTTAAAGGTTGAGCATGTTTTTCTTGAAGTGTCAAACAGAAACAGTGCCGCACTAAACCTGTATGAAAAAGTGGGATTTAAACAGATAGGCATCAGAAAAAACTATTACGGAAAAGACAACCACGGTATCGTTATGATGCTTAAAATACAACTCAGGGAGGTTGAAGATGTACAGAGACGAAAATTTAAAAGAGCTTGCAAGGAAAAAATTTCATCACTTTGCAACCCTTGAAAGGAAACACCAGGAACTTGATGACATCATAGATAAGATGGAAAAGAAAACATATCTCACCCCTGCTGAAGAGTTAGAACTTGAAAAGATGAAAAAAGAGAGGCTAAAACTAAGAGATGAAATGGTAATGCTAATCAAAAAAGCCCAGGAGGCTTCTGAAAATGAGAAGTGATGTTTTCAGAGAATTTGAAAAGCTTCCTGCCAGAGCTTTAATGATGGCAACCGGAATTAAAAGAGAAGATATAGATAAACCGCTAATAGGTATTATTTCCAGCTATACAGATCTTGTTCCTGGGCATGCTGACATGTTTCAACTTGAAAGATTCATTGAAAGGGGAGTGGCAGCCGCCGGTGGAACTCCTTTTATAGTTAGAGTTCCAGCAATTTGTGACGGAATAGCAATGGGACATGAAGGAATGAGATTTTCTCTTCCTTTGAGAGAAATAATAGCTGACTCTGTTGAAGATGTTGTTAACGCCCATCAACTTGATGGAATAGTCCTTCTAACTGCCTGCGATAAAATAACTCCTGGAATGCTAATGGGAGCGGCAAGGGTAAACGTTCCTGCAATAGTTGTAACAGCAGGGCCCATGCTTGCAGGAAGACGTGGAAAAGAGAGACTTGACCTTGTAACTCACACTTTTGAAGCCATCGGGAAATATAAAGCTGGAGAACTCTCATTAGAAGAGCTTTTAGAGTATGAGCAGAACGCCTGTCCATCATCAGGTGCATGTCAGGGAATGTTTACAGCAAACACAATGGCATGTTTATCTGAAGCTCTCGGAATGTCTCTTCCCTACTGCGGAACATCACCAGCACCCCTTGCAGAGAAAAAAAGAATAGCAGAAAGCTCTGGAGAAAAAATAGTTGAACTTGTAAAACAGGGAGTAAAGGCAAGAGATATCCTAACTCCTACTGCATTTAGAAACGCAATAAGAGTTGACCTTGCCCTTGGAGGCTCAACAAACACTGTGCTTCACCTTCCAGCAATTGCTTATGAAGCAGGAATTCCCTTTGACATTAAAGTTTTTGATGAACTTAGCAGAACCACTCCAAAAATCTGTAATATGAGACCGGGCGGTGAATATCTTATGGAAGACCTTCATTATGCAGGAGGAATTCCGGGAGTTCTTAAAAGACTTAAACCTTTAATAGAAGACAACCCTACAGTTTCAGGAATCTCAATAAAAACCATAGCCGCATCTGGAAGAATTTTTGATGAAAATGTTATAAGGCCTCTTGACAATCCTTATAAGAAAGAGGGAGGAATAGCCATACTCTACGGGAACATAGCTCCTGAAGGCGCAGTTGTTAAACAGGGGGCTATGAGTGAAAAGATGAAAATCTTTAAAGGAACTGCAAAGGTTTTCAACTGTGAAGAAGATGCAATGGAAGCTGTAATGGCAGGAAAAATAAAACCGGGAAATGTTATTGTCATAAGATATGAAGGACCAAAAGGTGGTCCGGGTATGAGAGAGATGTTGGCGGTAACAGCAGCTGTAATGGGAATGGGACTTGGTGAATCTGTTGCACTTATTACCGATGGAAGATTTTCCGGTGGAACTCACGGCCCCTGCATAGGACACATTTCACCTGAAGCTGCCGAAGGTGGAGTGATAGGAATCATAGAGGACGGAGACGAAATTTATCTTAATATACCTGAAAGAAAACTTGAACTTCTTGTTGATGAAGAAGAAATCAAAAGAAGACTTGCAAACTTTACACCTTTAAAGAAAGAAGTTAAATCTAAACTACTAAGAAAATTTGCAAAATTAGCATCATCTGCATCTAAAGGTGCAATTCAGGAAGTTTAAAGGGGGAAATATTCCCCCTATTTTAGTTCCTAAAGAAACTTTCTATCTGTTTTCTTGCAGCTTTTTGAGCCTCTATAAGGTAATTCTCATCCCCTAAATACTCTGAAACCTCTGGATAATATGTTATATCAGCGCTTAACAAAAACCCATGATTTACATAAGCTGTTTCATTTCCGAACATATACCAGCCTGTGGAAATATCAGGATTCCCAAAGTTAACATAACTGTAATCATCAAAACCTAAAGCCTTTGCAAAAACTTTGTTTGAAATATTGGAAACAATTGAATCTCCATAGGCCGTTTGAAGTATTGATTTGTTTGAGATTGAGGAATTCATTAAATTAGCAGGGTCTGCAGGATCAAGAAGGGTCTGAAAAAGACCAAGAGCAACAAAATATTCAATTGTATTTCTTTTAACACCAAGCTTACCTACCAGAGAAGTGATGAGAGAATTTTTTGCAGTATCAAGAAGAGCAGCAAAATTTGCTCCCCCGGTATTAAAAACAGCTTTATCTATATTTGAGTCAAAAGAAACAAAGGGACCTCCCACTATACTTCCAAGAGACATCCCGACAAAATAGACATTTGAAGGTGTATCAGGAGTGCCATCTCTATCTATATCAAGCTTTCCAGATTTTAAAGCATTAGCAAAAGCTCTCAGATCAAGAATTGACTGATAGAAATTCAATCTGTCACTTCCCGGATTTTCTGTAAGAAAGCAACTTCCTGAAACAGTTTCATTACAGTCTGTATAAGGATTATCTTCTGTTAATACTCTACTCCCGTGCCAGGGCAGGTCAAAAGCCACAACAGGAAAAGAAATATCAGATGTAAGAAGTTCAGCAAGAGTTTTATTACCTCCAAGACCGTGCATAAAGATATAAACGGTATCGGTATAATTTTCACCGTTAAAAATCACAAAAGGGATTTTCTCTGTTCTGTTTTCTGAAATTAAATAGGTTGTAAAAGTATTATTTTCTGTGTCAACCTGTCCCACAAAAGATAAAGCTTCGGATTCAATACTTTTATACTCATTTGCAATAGATGAATAATCAAGACCAGATATGTGATCTTCAAGATTTTCGACAATTGTACTGTTTGTTAAAGCTTCTTTTATCATGGAAAAGTCACTAACTGCCAGAGTTTTATTCGCAGTTGTAAAAGTAAACATCTCAAGAACAGTATCCCTGTTAAGCATAGGATTTAAACTTGGCAAGACTTTATCATACAGATAAGCATACTTTTCTCTCAAGGATTCAAGGGTCTCATCAGAAAGAGGTTTTTCGGATTCAAGATAGGAATAGATTGTGGATTCTATGATGGAATTACCTGTTTCATCCTTAATTCCATCAAGAAGAAGGAAAAGATACTGATGACCGGCATCAAGAGGTTTAACAGGATAAAATTTAAGATAACTATTATCCTGTAAAAATGTAAGCTTCTCTGTTTCATCAATATCGGAACATCCTGTGTTGGCAACAATACATAAATTTAAATCTGTTAAATCAAACAACTTATAGTGCCCATCAAGACTCGTAATCTTAAAATCATTAATAAGAGGAACTGCTATAAACATATTTGGACTAAAACCCTTTATTTTAAGTGCATTAACCGCTCTGTAAAGTAGATTTGTGGCATCACTGTATTCTGTACTTTCTTGTAAAGTTACATTGCCCCCTATAGAAGCCCATAAAATATCGTTTGGGAAAGGAATAGCTCCTGTATTAGGGTCAAAAACCAACCCGTTTCTATCTATATTTACTTCTCCCTCCAATGTTACGGAAGATTCATCAAGTTTACCAAGTTGAACTCCGCATGATGAAATCAAAACAGATATTGTTAAAAAAGTTAATAGCTTTTTCATTACCTACCTCCATTAAAATGAATAAGAAACTGTTGCTCCAATACCCCACAAATGTCCTTCCGCTGAAAGTGCTACAGAACCATCGTTGTAACTGCTATTTAACTCTTCACTCTCTCCCCCTATCTCCCTTTTACTTTCAGAAACACTGTATTGAATGACCGTATCAACCTTTAACCTGCCAAAATTAAAACCTGCTCCAGCAGAATACGTTTTCTTATCAGCATCAGGCCACGCCATATCAAACGTATGATCAGGTATTGGAGAAGGATCATAAAAATACCCTCCCCTTAAAACCACCATTTCATTAAGTTTATAAGAAATACCAAATCTAACCTGTCTCGTATCCTCCCAATCCCTTACAAAAACCTCTTCCGTTTTTCCAAGCAAAGACTGGTCAAACTTCACTACATATTTATCAATCGCACTCCAATGGGTCCAAACAACATCAAGCTCAAGAGACAACCTATCATCTGGAGTGTATCTAATCCCACCTTGAATCTGCTCAGGATGGTCAATTTTGGTTGTAGCATCAACGCTGGCAACACCTTCAATTTCAACACTACCTTTAAAATCGGTTGCCGTTCTGGAACGGTAAGTAAGACCAAGCGTAACCTTATCTGCAGGTTTATACATCATTCCGAAATTAAAAGAAACATTAAAATCGTCCGAAAAATCTGACTTTACAATTTTATTGTGCAGTGATGGAATTGTTGGATCATAGAATCTTCTCTGGGTACCAGCATCAGAACGGCCAAAAGAAACACCAAAACCAAAAGAAAGATTTTTATTAAATTTAAAAGCTACTGTAGGAGTAACAACTCCCCGAATATAGTAAGATTCAAAACAATTATAAGCAGCAGGATTAATGGAAGGATCAGAGTTCCATTTTATATGAAGACCATAAGGAACATAAGCAACAACACCAAAAGCTAACTTTTCGTTCAACTTAACAGCATAACCCATAAAAGGAACAGGAAGAACTGGGGATTCATCTTTAACTTCAACATTATAAGGTACAACTTTAGCTCCACTTCCATCTTCAGCTTTAAAATTATCAACCTTAAGTTCAGGATTTAAAAGTTCAAACCCAAAAGAAACAACCTGACCATCTATATTTACAAGACCAGCCGGATTGTAATAAACTGCGTATGGGTCATCTGCAGTTGCAGAAAAGGCACCACCAAGAGCCGTAGCAGCAGAACCTATACCAAAAGTATCAACATTTCCTGCATGTGCTGAAAAAGAAAAAAAGAAAACCAATGCCAAAGGACAGAAAAACTTTTTCACAGTCTCCTCCCAAAAAATTTTACATTATTTTAACAAAAATCTTTTATTGCACTAAAACCTCCTACACCATAAATTTTGATTACACAATCTACCGAGGAAAAAGATGAAAATAGTTGCTCATATTCCTGGAAAAGAAATTTTAGAAAGAAACCTAAAAAGAATAGAAAGGGCTGCTGCAAACGGATTTGGTGTTGAACTTCAGCTCACAGCCGATGTTTTAGAAAACGTCCCCCTTAAATTTTTTGCAAAAGTGAAAGAGATATTAAAAGAAAAGCCTGTAACTTTTCACGCACCTTTCCTTGACCTGAATCCCGGGGCTGTTGATAGTTATGTAAGAGAAGCAACTATAAAAAGGTACAGAGAGATGAAACCTATTGAAGAAATCTTAAATCCTGAAGGGATAGTTTTTCACTCGGGATTTCATCCAAGAAAAATCCTGCCAATTTACGATAGGTGGTTTAGAAACTGTGTTGATACATTCCAGCAAATTGCCGACCTGTTTAAAAACACAAAAATAGCCATAGAAAACGTTTTTGATGAAACACCAGAACATCTGATTAAACTTATATCTGCAATAGACAGGGAAAATGCAGGAATATGCCTTGATATAGGCCACTGGAAAATCTTCTCCTCTTTACCTTTATCCGAATGGATAGAGAGTTGTAAGGATAAACTATTTGAGTTTCACATACATGATAATGACGGAAAAAACGACCTTCACATAGCTGCCGGAGAAGGAACAATAGACTTTTCAGATCTAATAAAACTTCTAAACAGTAAAAAAAATATATCTCAAATTCTTACAATGGAAGCAAAAACGGAAGAGGACCAGTTAAAATCGTATAATTTTATTCTTAGCAACCTTCAAGGAGTCAAAAATGGAAATACTACTTTATCCTCATGAAATACTCTTAAAAAAGGCTGAAAAAGTAACTGAATTTAATGAAGAGCTTAAAAACATAGTTAACCAAATGTTTGAAACGATGTATAAACGTGGAGGCCTCGGACTTGCAGGAAACCAAGTGGGAATACTTAAAAGAATTGTGGTTATGGATTTAAATTCAGGCAAAGAGAATCAGGGAAAAGAGCAGATTATTCTTATAAACCCTGAGATAGTTGAAATGGAAGGAGAACAGATCAATCAGGAAGGCTGTCTATCTTTACCGGGACTTTACAAAAAGGTTAAAAGAGCTGCTTACGTTAAAGTAAAAGCCCAGAATCTTGAAGGGGAAGAGTTTACAATAGAAGGTGAAAATTTGCTGGCAAGAGCGTTTCAGCATGAGATTGACCATTTAAACGGGATAGTTTTTATAGATCGCCTATCTCCTATCCAGAAACGGCTTGCCCTCCAGAGATATAAGAAACTTAAAAGAGATTTTGAAAGAAAAATAGGCAAAAGATAAGTTGGAGGGAAAAATGGAAAATAGTGTAATCAAAAGGCTTGAAGAGATAAGCCAGAGATTTAAAGATATAGAGAAACTTTTAAGTGACCCTGAAGTTATCTCAGACGGAAACAGATACAGAGAACTTGCAAAGGAACATAAAGAACTTCAACCAATTGTAGAAACTTATGAGAGATATAAGGAAATAGAAGCTCAAATAAAAGATGCGATAGAGATGATTCACTCAGGTGAGGATGAAGAGTTTATAGAACTTGCAAAAGAAGAGAAAAAAGAACTTGAAAAAGAACAGAAGACGATAGAAACTAAACTTAAAAAGCTTCTCATTCCAAAGGACCCTAACGATGAGAAAAATGTTATTCTTGAAATTCGTGCTGGAACAGGAGGAGAAGAAGCGGCACTTTTTGCAGCAGACCTTTTCAGAATGTACTGTAGATATGCAGAAAGAAAAGGGTGGAAAGTAGAAATTCTCTCCCAGAATGAAACCGGGCTTGGAGGATTTAAAGAGATTTCAGCTCTGATTTCCGGAAAAGGAGCTTACAGCAGGCTAAAATATGAAAGTGGTGTTCACAGGGTTCAAAGAATTCCAGTTACAGAGTCTGGTGGGAGAATCCATACATCAGCTGCAACGGTTGCCATTTTACCAGAAGCAGAAGAAGTGGAAATAAAAATTGATGAAAAAGACCTTAAAATAGATACATACAGAGCCTCTGGAGCGGGAGGACAACACGTAAACACAACAGATTCAGCGGTTAGAATCACACATATACCTACAGGCCTTGTGGTTACATGTTCAAATGAACGTTCTCAAATTCAAAACAGAATAAAAGCGATGAAAATTTTAAGGGCAAGACTGAAGGAGATATATGAAAGGCAGCAGAAAGAAAACCTTGATTCGGAAAGACGTTCACAAATTGGAAGTGGTGACAGAAGTGAAAAAATAAGAACTTACAACTTTCCAGAAAATAGAGTAACCGACCACCGAATAAAACTTACTCTTTACAACCTTGAACAGTTTCTTGATGGCGAAATGGATGAGATGATAGATGCTCTTGCCGCAGCAGAACAGGCTAAAAAAATTGAAAATCTGGTATCAAAAGGATAGAGATGGAAAATGTAAGCGTAATCGGTGGAGGTCTTGCTGGAGTTGAAGCAGCCTGGCAGCTGGCAAATAAAGGCTTTAAAGTTAACCTTTACGAAATGCGCCCCAAGAAAAAAACTCCGGCACACAAAACAGACTTTTTAGCAGAACTTGTATGTAGTAATACACTTGGAGGTATTGAAGAAACCACTCCAAGAGGACTGCTGAAAAAAGAGATGGAAACTTTAGGTTCTCTTGTTATAGAAGCTGCAAAAAACACCTCTGTTCCAGCCGGTGGTGCTCTTGCAGTTGACAGAGAAAAATTTGCCCAATATATAACTAAAAAAATAGAAAACCATCCCAATATTACCGTTGTAAGACAGGAAATCACCTCTATCCCTGAAAACGGGATAACAATTGTTGCAACTGGACCATTAACATCAGACAGATTCTCTTCCTATCTTACAGATTTTTTAGGTGAAGAGTCCCTCTCATTTTACGATGCCATAGCTCCTATAATTTATGCAGATACTGTAGATTACTCAAAATGTTTCTGGGCATCACGATACGGTAAAGGCGGTAATGATTACCTTAACTGTCCGATGACAGAAGAGGAATATAGCAGATTCTACAAAGCACTTATAAATGCTGAAAAAGTTCCTTTAAAGGAATTTGAAAAAGAAGCATATTTTGAAGGATGTATGCCGATAGAAGAGATGGCAAGAAGAGGAAAAGAAACCCTTCTCTTCGGACCGCTGAAACCTGTAGGTTTAATAGATCCCAAAACTGGCAAAAGGCCTTTTGCCGTGGTTCAATTAAGAAAAGAAAATAGCGAAGGAACTCTTTTAAATATGGTCGGATTCCAGACAAAACTGACCTACCCAGAACAAAAACGGGTTTTCAGACTTATACCGGGACTTGAAAATGTTGAATTTGCCAGATATGGTAGTATCCACAGAAACACTTTCATAAACTCTCCAAAATTGCTTCTTCCAACCCTTCAACTTAAAAAAAATCCAACTGTTTTCTTTGCAGGACAGATAACAGGAGTGGAAGGGTATCCAGAATCTGCTGCCACAGGAATAATTGCCGGTATAAATGCAGCTAAACTTATGAAAGGAGAAGAAATCAAACCTCCTCCTGAAACCACAATGATAGGAGGATTGTTAAAATATATCTGTGAAGCAGACCCTGATCAGTTTCAGCCAATGAATGCTAATTTTGGATTACTTCCAGCTGTTAAAATTAAAGGAAAAAGAAACAGAAGAAAATTTCAGGCAGAAAGAGCATTAAAGGAATTGGAAAAATGGAAAGAAAACTACTTGGGTTAATTACAGGAGTTATTGTAGGGTGTAGTTTTGTAAATTTCTCTTATGCGGAAACGAAAGTTTATAAAATTAATATAATAAAAACATCCCAAATCTCTCCAAATGCAGATAAAAAAATTCTTTACTATAAAATAAAACCGGGAGATACCATTTACGGTATACTGAAAAAGTACAAACTACCGATAAAGATGCTTGATGAAATCGTAAAATTAAACAAAATTAAAGATCCTGACAAAATAAAAGTGGGGCAAATTATTAAAATTCCCCTCCCGCAGACAAAATTTAAAAATAGAAAAACGGTAAAGGCAGACAAGACCTTAATTCCTGATGTTTCTACAATGTTAAGTAACTTTGGAAAAATTTATAAAAAAGGAACAATCCTTTTAAACAGCGGTGTTGTAAACCTAAAAGAAAATCCACTACTAACAATCAAAAGCAAAAATTACATTTTCAATCTTAACAACAATCTTTCTCCTGAAATTATCAAAGAGCTTGAAAGTATAGGATACAACACTGTATCAAGTAAAGAGGAGTTTCTCAAACTATTTGAAGACTATCTTCTGTCATCTTTTGGAGAATTTGAGGCAAACGGAACTTTAAAACTTGGAACTGTAGATAGGCTAATATATCATTACGACTATTTAACATACGATACGGAAACAGGAAATGTGGTTATTTTCAATCTTACACCAGATACACCCAAAAAACTAAAAAACCTCCTTTCAGCTTACGGAATCACATTAGAACAACCTGAAGGATACAAAGAAGATGGAAAAGCAGGCATTTTTAAGCTTCTAACAGGTAATCCTGAATTAAAAGTGGCAAAACTTCTCAAGCTATTGACCAGAGAAAGGCCTGTAAAAACACCTTATGGTTTCCTTTTCAAAAAAATAAAAGTGTTTATAACATCTCCTGAAATAAATCCGGAGGAAAAAACGCGGAAAAAAATGGAAGGTTTCAAAGTTATCCCTGTAGAAGAAGAAAATCTTGAAAATACAATTAAACTGGCTGTACAAAGTATCCCGTTTGCGGTTCAAAAAATAAAACTTGTTATAGTAGAACCTCCCGGAACAGTAGGAAAACGTTCAAGGTTTGAAATTAGAGGGCTATCTATTGATATTCCCGGCAAAAGATACTTTCTAATCCCGGGAGTTGAAAAACCAGAAGAAATCCCCTATATAATATCACGAGGAATAAATCTGATAATTTACTGATTCATTCCTCACAGAACATTTTAAATTCATTTATTATCTCTTTTTGCCTCTGAACTATATACCTATTAATAACATCTTTATCCTTTTCCCTTATTTTCAAGAAGGCAATTCCTGCTTTCTCTTTTTTCTTATCAGGCATTAGAGACTCCACATTAACAACCTTTCCGAAAATATTATTTACCTCTTTGCCATCAGGAAACTTTAAATCCAACATCAACTCTTCATTTAGAGAAAATGTCCCTTTTTCCGCCTCAACGCCCACACCACCTTCAGAAATATCTAAAGCCCTCAAAGTTAAAGTTTTCTCCCCATCGTTAATTCTAACAATTACAGGCTTTAAATCTGAAACCTTTATTCTTACACTGTTTCTTTTAAACCTCGGATCTATAGAAAAAGAGGGAAATGTTGTTTCTATATAATCCTTCCCATAATACAACACTCCTGCAGAAAGAATCTCTCTTTCTTTATGCACTGGATGAACAAAAGGGATATAAAAAGCTTGAGTTTGATCTACAGCTGGGATCAATTTGGGGTTACTCTCCCAGCCAACAGTTTTAAAACCTTCAACAGAAGTAGGAACCAATTTTACATGAACCGGAACCTCATTGTAAAAGCTTATAACCTCAACATGTTGCTTTTTATCTATTCTATCTTTAAGCCATTTTAAAATATGATCCTTTAACTCTCCCACAAAACCTCCATTACTAATAAAGGTACATTAAATCTTTACTTTCTATCTGTCCAGAAATTATGTTCGCAATTTTACCAAAAATAACTCTGCTTTCATCCCCAAAAAGCTTTTCAAAAAAACTTTTTTCTTTTTTAACTTCAAACGGCTTTGCATCTTTAGCATTTGCCAGAACTTTTGCCTCTTCAATAGCATCATGCAAATCACCAAGCTTATCAACAAGCCCAAACTTCAAAGCCTGCCTTCCAGAAAAAACTCTTCCGTCCGCTATCTTTTTCAACTTCGAAACTTCTATTCCCCTTCCTTTTGAAACAGCCTCAAGGAACTGTTCATAAACATCGTTAATTAAATTTTGAACTATTTCAATGTCTCCTTTATCAATATCTTTAAAAGGATTTAACAAATCCTTATGAGGGCCACTTTTAACGGTTATAACTTTTATCCCTACTTTATCAGCTACTTTCTTAAAATTCATTGTCTGCATAATAACACCTATACTTCCTGTAATAGTAGCAGGCTCTGCGAATATCTTTGTAGCAGCAGAAGAGATGTAAAGCCCCCCAGAAGCCGCAACAGAACCCATAGATACAACAACAGGTTTATCCTTTTTCACTCTTAAAATCTCATTGTATATCTCCTGACACGGAACAACAGAACCACCAGGAGAATCTACACGTAAAACTATAGCTTTTACTCTCTTTTCTTTCCTTAACCTGTCAAGTTTATTTAAATAGTAATCTGAATCAGTAATAACCCCTTTTATTTTCAAAACAGCTATTCCTTTCGGTGGATAAGTATTCCCTGCCCCAAAGATAGCCCTGAACAATGAAAAAAGAAGCAACATTAAAAACACTGCTCCAAGTAGTGTAAGAAATCTATTGAATTTTTTCATCCCTGGTCTCCTCTTTTAATATTGAAGTGGGTTTTCACAAGCTCAGGTAAAAGTTCTTCAGGAACATTATTAAGGAACGTGTCTATTTCTTCCGGTTTGTTTCCCTTCGGAAGAGAAATTCCATACTTTTTTTCCAATAGTTCCATTCTTCTTAGTCGTTCAGCCCTTGCCACAATAGAAGCAGCTGCAACAACAGGATCATCTTCGGCTCTATTTACTACAACAATATCCATATTTTTCGGAAAAATCTTTCTAAGTTCACTTTCAAGGGTATTATCATACTTATCTATCACAACCTTCTTAAATTTAAATTTCCTGTAAAGGTCTTTCAAAAGCTCGCAATAAACATAATCAAGAAGTTTATTTAAATTTTTAAACTTTGAGTAAAGAATATTGTAACTTTTCGGCATTAAAATTTTAACTTTTCCATTAACTTTCTCTCTAATTTTCTCTGAAAGTTCTAAAACCTTTTTATCCGATAATTTTTTTGAATCCTTTACTCCAAGACGTAAAAGCTTATCTATGCCGAATTCATCAGCAAATACAGCTGACACAACAAGAGGTCCAACATACTCACCTTTTCCGGCTTCATCACAACCAACCCTTGGAGTTTTATCAATAGATGAGGAAAGAACTTTCATTACAATATTTTTTAACCTCTCTTTATCTTTCCCGCCGTAAACCAGACTTCCGGAACTATAAATCGTTAAAATTCCATCTCCCAACCTGATTCTATAAGATGCATGTTTGGGCGGTGGTTCAAAAACAGCTCCACACTGCTTCAATTTTTCTACTATTTTCTCAATCTCAGTTTCTTTAAATCTTCCCAATCGTTAAACCTCACATCAAAGCCTATACCATACTCGTTTGCGTAATAATTGCTGTAAAGATACTCTAAGTAAAAATTCTTATATCTTCCGATAAAATATTGAAAACCAACGCTGAACTCCGGATCCTGACCGGTAGTTTGATATCCTATCAGACGGAGCCTGTTCCCTATCCGTTTGGTAAGCGACAGTTTAAACACAGT
Organism: Desulfurobacterium atlanticum; assembly: GCF_900188395.1. Classification (NCBI taxonomy): domain Bacteria; kingdom Pseudomonadati; phylum Aquificota; class Aquificia; order Desulfurobacteriales; family Desulfurobacteriaceae; genus Desulfurobacterium; species Desulfurobacterium atlanticum. Next base: position 21,072 of record NZ_FZOB01000002.1, read on the forward strand.
TTCGCCATATTTTGTAATGTAAGGTTCCACAACAAAAGACTCAAGGCTCAAAATTTTTGTAAACTGTTTCTCCACAGGTTTTAAAAGAAAAGAGGAAGCATAATAAGCAACCTGAACCACAGGAAAAATTTCATTACTCCTTTCCATATCAGATGGAGTGGCACCCGTCATTAGCAGACTTAAGATTTGCTCTCTGGAAAGTGGAGGTTCTGAAGAAAAGTAAAGCACAGGGGCTTTTAAACTTCCCCTGATAAACATGTAAATATAATAATCATTTACCTTAGATGTGGAAGCGATATTTATCGTTCCTTTTAAATCCAAAAGGTTATCTATCACTCCGGAACCGTAATCTATTTGAAACTCTTTTCCCATATATTTTATTTTTCCACCTAAAACAAAAAAATTACCTGAAACAACAGGAATAGAATCTCTCACAGTAAATTTTAAAGTTGGTAGTACTTTAACTTCCCACAGCGGTGAGCGTAAAACAATGGGCTCAGCAAAATTTATACCTATATCAGCCTCAAAAGGTAAAAAAATTCCAGAAGTTTCTTTATCATCTTTGGCAAGTTTCAATATAACAGGTCGCGAAACTGTAACCGTACCTTTTACTTTTTTCCCGTCATAATTCAAATTACCTGTAACTCTCGCTCTCCATACACCAGCCTCACCAACAGGAATATTAAATGCTGACAGAGAAATCTTACCCTTACCAGAAATAACAATATTTCCTCCGCCAGCAGAGACCCCCGCAAAAAGATACTGAAGTTTTCCATCTTCAATTCCAATGTTGACATCGGTAAATGTTAACTTTGCAAGCACATATTTCACACGCATTTTAAGCCTGTCAGAAGTTACAGACAGAAAGTAATTTAATTTCTCACTTTCAAAGCTGTACTTAAAACGGCCTGAAACACCAATCTCACCAGAAACAGCATTTACAGTATTCTGAAGTTTAGCCACTTCAACTACTTTTTCACCATCAAAGCTCCCTTCAAATTTCCCTTCAATCTTTTCCTCATCAAGAAATAAATCTTTAATCTCTAACCAGCCACCATCAAAAGAAAAACCTGTATCAGCAACAGAAACACTCATCCCTTTAACAGTAACATACACACCAGTTGAAGAATAAATTACCGGCAAAGCCTCATCATCTGGAACAAAAGAAACCACGGGAATAGCTACATCTCCCTCTATTCTGGTAAAATCAAAATCTGGGATAGAAAGCTCTGCAGTCATAAGACCTATTAAAACTTTCCCTTTTTTAGTTTTTAAACCAATATCTTTTAACTTCCCTTCTAAATTTAAAGTTTTATTATCAACAGAAACCTCAATATTCCCGTTTCTGGAAGAGAACATAAATTTCCCTTTATTCTGAGGTTCTAAAAGTTTCCCGGAAAAGGAAAATTTATGATTATTAAGAAAATAATCCGACTCTATATTCACTTTTCCTGTAACCGGTATTTCAAAACTATCAAAGGTTCCAAGCACTTTACCAGCAAGAGAAAAGATAGCCCTGAAAGAAGAAATCTTCTTTTCTCCTTCCATATTAAAGTCAGTATCAATCTTCTTTTCCTGAATATCAACAACAGCATCAAAGCCGATTTTGCTTTTATCAACAAGAGAAAGAGAAAATTTTTTGCCTGAAATTTTAAGCTGTGCGTTCTCAAAGCTAAGTTGAAATTCACCACCTTCAAAAGGAATTGTTGCAAGAGAAGTGTTTTTAGAAACTCCTTTAATTTCAACTGTAAGATATTTATCAAAAACCACTTTACCTCTACCTATTGCACTACCTGAAACAATAGAAGGAAGCTCATACGAACCATCAAATCTGGAAATACCTATCTCCATTCTAAACGGATTTTTTTTCTCTGTTCTAAAAGAAACATTAAAGTCACCAGTTGCAACTCCCTTTAAAGTTAAAGGACTATCAATCTTATATCTTGAAAAAATCTTTTCAAGAGTAGCAAGGTGAAAATTCCTAACCTTTCCCAGCACTTCAATAGAAAACCTGGGAAAGAAATCTATGGTTAACTTTGAAATAGTTAATCTCTCATCATCACTCTTAGCCATCAAAAAAAGGGAAGGATATGAAAAGATAAGCTCTCCTTTAACAGCTGAAAACTTTTCACCAAAATAGGAAAATTCGGGAGAGTAAAACTGAAAAGTGCCTGAAAGTTCTGAAAATTTACCTTCTACACTCCCTTTTCCACTTACGATACCAGCCAGTCCCTCTTTGGAGAGGAAGTCCAGTGATGAGACGGAAAAATCTTTAACATCTACTTTTAAGTTTAAAGTTTTGCTATCAATACTGGCGGTGCCGTTTAAAACTATTTCACCTTCAGAGCTCTTAATTTTTCCGTATAAAGACAATTTATCTTTACCAAAAAGAACAGTTCTTAATTCACCCTGCCCGCTGAAACCTCTAAAATAAAATTCATCCGCTATAAGAGTTGCCTGAAACTTTTTCAATCTATTTTCATTAAACTCTCCGTTGAAAACCACTTTTCCTTTTACATCAGGGATCCAGTTAAGTGTATCCTGTGAAAGAAGTTTTTTTAGAAAGTTATCTTTTAAATTAAAATTTCTAATATCTCCTGAAAAGAGAAATTTTCTCTTTCTAACAGAACCCTGTAAAGAGACGTCAAACAATCCTCCTCTTTTAAAAGAGAAATTTCCCTCAATTCTGTCAAACTGTCTTAAGTTTAAACTTACTTTAAGATTTGAAAGTTTTCCATTATTAAAAGATAAAAGATCCGATCCTCCCTTAAAAATGAAAACTGGAGATGTTAAATCACCTACCAGACTGTATTCTCCGACAAGATTTTTTACTTTGAACTCACCGATTTGTAAATCACCGTTTAAGAAACCGCGAATATTAACTTTACTTTTTGAGACCTTTCCACTAAATTCAGTTTCTAAACTTTTTCCATAGGGATAAAGCGTTCCAGAAACAAAAACATCTTCCAAAACCTGCAATTTAACATCAAAGAAAATTTTATCCAAAAACTGCGGTATCTCAAAAAAACCTTTTGAATATAGGTTGGTTGAATCTTTACTTAACAAAACATTAAACCTATATCTGTTAAACTTACCTGATATAGTAGCATTAAAAACTTTTAAATAAATATCTCCTCCAGCTCTAACATCTACCTTTCCAAAATTTGAGCTAACAGAAAACCTATTTATAAAGATTTTCTCATTCTTTATTTTTCCGGTAATTTGAGAAAAAGAAAAAATTCTCCCCTTTATATCCAATTCCAAAGGTTTCACAATAAATTTTCTATTTTCATAAAGTAATCCATTAAAACAAACATTGGTTCCCATAAATTTAATTTCCCCATCTCCTATCCCAATCCTATCCACCTTGAAAGGTAAGCTTATACTCTCAAAATCAGGAATTTTGAAACTATCAGACTCTCTTTCCTTTTCCCCTTCAATAATCAATCTGAAAGATTTAAGTTCCACATCACTAAACACAGGTTTAAACTCTCTTATAGAACTTAAAATATCAAAAACAACTTTTCCATCTCTTCCATAAAATAGAACTCCGCCTCTTTTATACTTAACACCTGAAAACTCAACTTTTATAAATTTCCCAGGAACCACTTTTAAATTCTCAAAATTAATGCCTTTTCCTTCCAATTTTTGTAAGGAATAATGAAAAACTTCAACAGAAAATTTATAAAAGAAGAAAATGAAAATAGTCAAAAAGAAAACTCTCAAAAACCTAAAAAACACACGACTCTTTAAAATCTGCCCCAACTTCACAATAAAACTTTTAAACCTACTCAATATCAAGTTTCAAGCTCTCCCAGGTTTTACATTTTGGACAGCACCATTCAAACGAATTTGTCTTATAGCCACAAGCTTCACAAACGTACCTTTTACGTTCTTTTTTTAACCTTTCAAGTGAAGAAAGTATAACATCAACTGCCTGTTTTCTCTTTCCCAAATTCCACATTAATCTTAACTGCAACTCTTTAACTTCAGCTTTTAATGGAAACTTTTCTGCAACTTTATTTATAATTTCCAGAGCTTCTTCTTCCCTGCCTTCAACTTCAAGAAGCTTTGCATACTCAACAGATAAAGAGTAAACAAGACCAACCCTTTTTATCAGAACCTCAAGCTCTTCAATATTAAAATTCCTGTACTTTTTAAGAAGTTTCAAAAAAGAGTCAGCATGTTTTTCAGAAAGCCTTATTCCTATCTCAAGGTTTTTCATCGCCCGTTCATCATCACCAATGGCAAAATATATACGAGCAAGAGTGTAATAAAAAAAGGGAACAAGAAAAATATCATTAAGCGTCTTAACAACTACAAAAGCTTTATCTATTTCTTCATTATCAATTAATCGGTTTATAAAAAACAGTTTTGTATAAAACAGTTCTTCCTGAAACTCTCCATTAAGTCCCTGGGCTATTTCAAGATTTTTAACAGCTTCCTCCCAATTATCATAAAGTTGATTGACTCTGGCAAGTTCATAGTAGAAATACCCTTCTGCAGGAAACTTTTCAATTCCCTCCTTTAAAACCGCTTCTGCCCTGTCCACAAAACCTGCAACTCTATAGGTTATAGCAAGATTAAGCATTACAAGTTTTTCATCATCATCCTCCAGAGATTCTTTTAAAAGATTTTCAAGCAGTTTTATACATTTATGAAACTCCCCTTTTTCTCTTAAAAGAATGGCAAGAGTAATATACGCATTAAACGGCTTTTCAATATCAATTTCCGGTAGCTCTTTTAAAGAATTAATGCGATTTATAGAAAGATTTTTAAGGAAATCCTCTATTTTCCTATTTACATTTCTACCTTTTCCAAAAAACCTTCCCAAAAAATTAGCCATTTTCACTCCATACTTTTTTCAAAATGTCATAAGTATCCTCAAGGGATTGAGGAATAACTTTAACTCCACCTATTACCGGCATAAAATTTGTATCTCCACTCCATCTTGGAACTACATGGTAATGAATATGAGTATCAACGCTCCCTCCAGAAACCTTCCCAAGATTGAGACCAATATTGAATCCATCAGGATTATACGCTCTTCTTATAACTTTTATCGCTTTTTTTAAAAGCTCATCTATCTCAAGCATCTCTTCTGGAAGTAAAGATTCGAAATCACCGGTATGTCTTACAGGACAGACCATCAAATGTGCTGTATTGTAAGGAAACCTGTTAAGTATTACAAGCGCCTTTTCTCCTCTGTGAAGAAGAAGATTACTTCTATCATTTTCTGACACATCATTAAAAGCATCACAAATAAAACACTTTTCACTTTTAGATTTTGTCACTTTTTGAACATAGGACAATCTCCACGGTGCCCATAGAAGCTCCATATTCTCCTCCTACTCTCTATAAACTTCTCTAACTCTCTCAATAACTTTTACAGCAACTTTTTCAGGTATGCCTATATTCTTAAGCTCGTCTATAGTTACATGAAGAAGTTCTTTAACATCAGGATAAAACTTCTCAAGTATCCTTCTTCTTTTTATACCAAGCCCTTTAATACCGTCAAATATACTCTTCTTTAATATTTTGGTTCTTAAATTTCTATTATACGTGATTGCAAACCTATGAGCTTCATCCCGCAAAGAGGTGAAAAATCTGTAAAGAGAAGGAAACTTCTTCGTTTCCACAACTTCTCCATCGTCAGTATAAACTATCTCCTCTCTTTTAGCTATAGAAAAAATTCTAAACTTTAAACCGTAAGCATCTCTTATTTTAATAGCCACATTAAGCTGACCAACACCGCCATCAATAAGAACAAGAGAAGGAACCTTTATTTTTCCATCTACAATACTTTTAAATCTACGAGAAAGAACCTCCTCCATAGAAGCGTAATCATTAACACCTTCTACTCTTTTTATTTTATAACGTCTGTACTCATCTTTTCTGAACAACCCTCTTTCCCAGACGATACAGGATGCAACAGTTGCCTCACCCTGCAGTGTAGAAATATCAAACACCTCAATTCTATCAGGAAATGAATCAAGAAAAACAGCTTCATAATCTTTAGAAAGAGAGGAAATATCAACTGAAATAGCCCGACTTCTGTATTTTTTCCTATTGCTTAACACAATACTTAACATTCTCTCAGGAATCTCTAAAGGTGAAACAGTTAAAGAACTATCAACAATTGAGAAATTTGTAAAAACAGTATCTGATAACGCACCTTTTTCAAAATAATGTTTAATCCATATAGTTCCGATAACATCTTTATCAACTTTAGAGTTTAAAAGTTCTTTCAAAACACCTGTTTCCCACGGTTCAAAAGGATCAAAAAGAAACTCCTCTTTTCCTGTGATTACACCATGCCTGACAATAAAATGAATACCATCAAATACTCCACCCCTTTCCTCAAGATAGAAAATATCACAATCTTTATACTCATCCATAAAAACAGCATATTTCTCATAGAGATTTTTAATTGCTATAAACTGATCTCTGAGAAATGCAGCTCTCTCAAACTCCTGTCTGAGAGCAAGTTCCTCTATCTGTTCATAAAGAGTATTAAGATACTGCTTAACATTTCCTTCAAGAAAAGAAAGTGCACCCTTTACCTGTTCCATATAATCACTTTTTGAAACAAATTTAGAACACGGAGCACTACACCTTTCTATATGGTATTGAATACACGGCTTATTTCTTTCTTTAAGCTCTTTACACTTGCGTATCCTGAATATCTTGTGAATAAGTTCAGCCATTAATCTTGCATTTTTAGGAGGAATAAAAGGACCAAAAAGTTTCCCTTTTAAATTTCCTTCCGTTTTCCTGACAATCCTAACAGTAGGATAATCTTCTTCAGTAAGGAGAAGATAGGGATAAGTTTTGTCGTCTTTCATAAGAACATTAAACTTTGGAAAATGCTTCTTTATAAGCTCTGCTTCAAGCGCAAGTGCTTCTCTCTCATTTCTAACAAGAATAAAGTCAAACCCAACGGCTGCTTGAACTATCCTGTAACTTTTATCAGACGGATCAGTAGCTCTCAAATGGGAAGTTAATCTTTTTCTTAAAGATTTCGCCTTCCCAACATAAATCACATCTCCTGTACTTCCATAAAACAGATATACACCTGGAGCATCTGGCACTGTTTTAATTTTTTCTTCAAGCTCTTTAAATCCCATAGGATTAAAGATAGAATAATCCTAAAATTAAAACAAGAGGAGCAGCAATGGAAGTAGTAGAAATTCTAAAAAAACTTATAGAGATACCATCTGTGTATGGAAACGAAAAGGAGATAGCAGATTTCTGCGAGGAATTTATGAAAGATAAAAACCCATCTCTTACCGTAAACCGCACAGGTAATACTCTCTTAGCATATAAAAAGTTAAATGAAGGAAAGCCAACAATTGCTCTTGTAGGCCATCTTGATACTGTCCCTGGAATAAATGAATTTACGAACAAAATCATTGACGGGAAACTTCACGGACTTGGTGCAAGTGATATGAAGGGGGGAGATGCAGTTATCTTAAAAATAGCTGGAGATTACGCATTAAAAGAATCTCCTTACAACCTGATTTTCCTGCTTTATGAAAAAGAGGAAGGTCCCTACCTTGAAAGTGGGTTGATACCACTTTTTGAGAAATTTAAAGATATATTAAAGAAAATAAACCTTGCTATAATCCTTGAACCAACAGACAACACTGTTCAAGTTGGGTGTTTAGGCGTTATTCACTGCGGAATGGTATTTAAAGGAAAAAGAGCACATTCAGCCCGCCCATGGCAGGGGGAAAACGCAATTCACAAAGGATGGAAATTGTTAAAACTTTTGTCGGAGAAAAAGCCGAAAAAATATACCTTCTTTGGACTTGATTATTATGAAGTTATCAACGCAACAATGGTTGAATTTACAGGAGGAAGAAACATAATTCCAGACTCATTTACTATAAATATAAACTACCGCTTTGCACCTTCAAAAACGGTAGAAGAAGCACAAAGAGAGCTTGAAAATCTTGGAAAAGAAGTTGGAGTTGAAAAGTTTGAGTGGAGAGATCTATCTCCATCGGGGAAGGTCTGCCTTGACAATCCTATACTTTCCCGATTTATAGAAAAATACAATCTTAAAGTTGAACCAAAGCAGGCGTGGACAGATGTGGCAAGATTCTCACAGTGGAACATAGATGCTGTAAACTTTGGACCGGGACAGCCATCACAGGCTCATCAGAAAAACGAATATATAGAGCTAAAAAAACTTAAAGAAAACTATAAAATCCTCTCAAATTTTTTGTTCCCAACTAAGTAAAGCGGGATATTTATTTGTATTTAAAGAAAAACTGAGTTGGCATAAAAAAAGCCCCTTTTCGGGGCTTTTAACTATTAAACGCCACATCCTCCACCGCAGCTTCCACAATCACCGTGATGCTTTGGACCTTCAATCGCTTCCTGAAGCATTTTATTTACAGTTTCAAGCATAGCTCCAAACTGCTGATTCGCTTCAAGGAACGCTTTAGCTTTCTCATTCTCAGCAAATTTCTTATAAGCTTCTTCAAGCTGCTGCATCACTTCAGGAGTTCCTGACATCTGTGCCATCTGCTGAAGTCTCTGAAACTCATTGTAAAGTTCCATAGCTTCAGAATCTGATAGAAGCTCCTGTTCTGCTGCTCTGAGATTTTTCAATTCTTCAGAGTTTGCAATAGCCTGTGCAAGTTCTGCTGCTCTTTTGATTACTTCAGACATACTTCCTCCAGAAAATTTATATGCTGGGTATAAATCTATACCCCTATTGGAAAATTACCAACAAATAAATATGTTAAGTTTTAAGAATTTACATAATTTTTGATAAAAATTCTTTAATACGAGGGTTGTTTGTTTTACCGAAAAACGTTTCAACATCTGTATTTTCAACAATTCTGCCCCTGTCCATAAAAATAATCCTGTCAGCCACTTCTCTGGCAAATCCCATCTCATGAGTAACACATAGAATCGTAATATCTTCCTTTGCAAGACCTTTCATAACATCAAGAACTTCAGTAACCATTTCAGGATCAAGGGCAGATGTAGGTTCATCAAAAAGCATAACTTCTGGCTTCATTGCAAGAACTCTTGCTATAGCAACCCTCTGTTTCTGTCCTCCTGAAAGTTCACTGGGATACTTGTGAAGTTGGTCGCCAAGTTTTACTCTTTCAAGAGTCTCAATAGCAATTTTCTCTGCCTCTCTCTTATCTTTCTTCTGAACTTTAACAAGAGGAAGCATTACATTTTCAAGAACAGTCATATGAGGAAAAAGATTAAAATGCTGGAATACCATACCTATCTTTTTTCTCAATTCTATAGGTTTAATCTCCCTTATATCTTTACCGTGAAACAGAATTTTCCCTTCATTTATCTCCTCAAGTCTGTTTATACACCTTATCAACGTTGATTTTCCACTTCCGCTGGGACCGCATATAACTATAATTTCAGACTTATTAACATCAAAACAGATATCATCAAGAACTTTAAAGTCACCAAAGTATTTTGTCACATGGTCAAAAACGATAATTTTTTCTCCAGTTTTCTCTTTACTCACTTAACTGTTTCCTCCATTTGTATTCAAGATGCCTTGCAAACTTACTAACAGAAAAAGCTATTACAAAATATACTATAGCAACAAGTGTAAAAATTTCCATACTTAAAAACAGCCTGTTGTTTAAAATCGTAGCAGCACGGAAAAACTCTATAACACCTATTATATAAGCAAGAGAAGTATCTTTAAAGAGTGCTATATACTGAGACAGAAGAGCAGGAAGCATTCTTTTAATAACAAGGGGCATGATAATATAAGCATAAATCTGAAATTTATTAAAACCAAGACTTACTGCCGCCTCTTTTATACCTTTTGAAATAGAGTTTAATCCACTTCTTATAATTTCAGCGACATATGCTGAAGTAAATATTGAAAAAGCTATCAGAGCAGCAATAACAGGTTGAACAGAAATATCTTTTCCTGTAATTCCCCTTACAAAAATCGGAATGGCAAAATAGACCCAGAAAATAACCATTATAAGAGGCGTTGCTCTTATAACTTCAACATATAAAATGGCAGGTATTTTAAAAATTTTTGAATTTCTCATCACAGCAATAAGCGCACCAAGAAATAAACTTACAGGAACAACTATAACTGTCATTATTATTGTAAGGGCAAGCCCTCCTATTTCTCCAGGCATCCCAAAAAGTAAAAACCTTATATTATCTTTTGTTAAAAGTGGCTCAAAATTAAGATGTTTCAAGTAGAAAAAGAAAAGAACTACTGCTAAAGTTAATGAAACAAAATGAATAACCTTCTCTCTATCGCTTTTTTTATGCAAATACACGTCTGCCATTCTTTGACACCCACCTGTTTACTAAATTCATGATAAAAGAAGTTGTTAATGTTAGCACAATATAAAGAATTGTAACTATTGTAGCTGCCTCAAAACCTCTAAAAGTTTCAGCATCTATCTGCTGTGTTACAAATGTTAACTCTGCAACACCTATTGTCATTGCAAGAGAAGAGTTTTTTATAAGATTAAGATACTGATTTGTAAGAGCAGGAATTATAACAAGAAACAGTTCCGGAATTATTACATAACGGATTATCTGAAGTCTTGTAAGACCAAGACTCATAGCAGCTTCTATCTGAGAATAAGGTATGGCATTAAGTCCTGACCTTACAACTTCAGAAATATAAGCAGATGTGTAAAGAACAAGGGCTATAAGAGCCGAAAAAAATGCGTTTGGATCATCTACATTAAGAACTTTAGCTAAGTCCTTTAAAACAGGAAAAACATCCACAATATTAAAGGAAAAATAGATAAAAAATATTTGCACTATAAGGGGAATATTCCTGAAAAGCTCTACATAATAGTATCCAAAAACTCTGAGAAAATCATTTCTTGAATTTCTAAAAAAACCTATTACAAATCCCCATACAGTAGATAAAGCTATCCCGATAAGGGATAGCTTTATAGTAGTTAAAAAACCCTGAATTATAAGCTGTTTGTATTCAACCAGAAGATCAACTATCATTTAAAACCCCGTTACTTAGGCCATACTTCAGGCAATCTTGTTGGTTCTTTTCCAAACCACTTCTTGTAGATTTTTGCATAAGTTCCATCAAGCACAGCATCCTGAATTGCAAAGTTAACAGCATCTCTAAAATCACTGTCGTTTTCCCTAACACCCATACCGTAAGGTTCATAGGTAAACGGTTCACCTATAACTTTTAACTTTCCATGAGAATCTTTTGCCTGAGTAGCACACCAGGTATAGTCTGTAGTAATAGCATCAACTTTCCCTTTCATAAGAGCCATAAGGGCCTGTGGGTATTCCTGGAAATAAACAATTTTTGCTTTTGGCTGAACTTTTTTAAAGTTTGGACCGCTTGTTGCACCCTGAATAGCAGCAACCCTTTTGCCAGCAAAGTCTTTATAGCTTTTAGCTTTACAGTCACTTCTTGCTAAAATAGCCTGACCATCAAAGTAGTAACTTATTGTAAAGTCAATAGGAAGATCCCTTTTTCTTTTGTGAGTCATAGAAGCAGCAACAAGATCAACGCTTCCACTTTCAAGCATCGGTATTCTTGTCTTTGATGTAACCTGAACAAGTTTCACTTTTGTCCCCAACTTCTTGGCTATATACTTAACAAGGTCAATGTCAAATCCTACAACTTCTCCCTTTTCATTTACAAAACCAAACGGCTTAAAGTCATACTTTACACCTACAATCATGTAACCCCTTTGCTTAATCTTATCAAGGGTTCCAGCTTTTGCTGAAGAAAATCCTATAATCGTCACAAGAAGCACCATCAACATAGCCCAAAAACCTTTCAACCTCTTCATCCTTTACCTCCTAAAAATTATTTTATTCTTTAGATTTTAATATTTTTAGTGGAGTAAATGCAAATACAGATCACAATATATTAAAGTATTGGCAATTTGTTAAAAGATATTAGCTTAAGAAATATTAGCTTTAAGAAGGGAGGAATTTTCCTCCCCTGAAAAGCTACCACTCTATAGAAACAGAACCTGTGTATCTTCTATCTTCATCCTGTCCTGCATAAGCACCAACTTCCTCAGCATAAGTGGCAAACTGAAGGGCAAATACGCCTAAACGGAAATCAACACCAAAAGTTGGATACCCCTGATAAAGACCTGTAGCAACAGCAAAGGTTGTAAATTTGTTGTCCCATATATTTACCTTTGCACCTGCACGAATCCTTTTACCCCAGTCATCATCAACACCGTTATTCTTTGTAACATCAACAATATCAAGAGCAATAACAGGATATTTAAAGAATCCTTTAAAACCTTCAAACTCAGGTTTTAAAGCTACACCAAGATTTACGCTCATAGGAATAGTTCCAGCATCCCCAAGCTCTAAATCACCAACATTAAGAATAGAAAGACCAAATTGAGGATTTAAAAAGTTTCCTTCAAAAGGAGCATATTCAAACCCAACGTCAAACCCAACTCCAGAGCCTGTAAAAAGGTAGTTATCGTTAACATAATCTGTAAAATTATCACTATTTTCCAAAATCTCTGTAGTGGTAAAGTTATGATCAACTGACTCAGCATAAAAATATTTAATTCCGATACCCGCTTTCAGCTTTCCATCAAGAAAGTTTCTTGAATAACCTCCGATCACCCCCCCATAAGCTCTCTGATGAACCTCTATCAATCCATCAGTCCCAGCACCTGTATGAGTGGAAAAATTAAACTGAGCACTGCCAACAACTGTAAAACCAAAACCTGAATTTTCTGTACTTTTTGCTATTCCAAGAAATAAGGTCTGAGCATCAAGATGAAAATTCTCGCCAAGATACTTCAAGATAAGATCATTCAGGGCTTTTGTTTGTTCAGTTTCATTATCAATATCAAGAACATCAGTAAAATCATTTACAAAATCAAACGTTTTTTCTGAAGTTGTAATACCAAGTTTAAGCAAAGTTACCTCAAACCCGGCTTCTTCCCTTACATCTGACAATCCTGCAGGATTGTAAAACAAAGAATTTACACTTCCACCAACGGCAGTATAAGCTCCTCCCATCGCCATTATAGAAGGATCCTTGTATATATAAGGATACTCAAAGTTTGCTGCTGTTGCCGGAAGAGTTGTTATTATAAGCAGAGTTAATGCTCCCATTATTTTCTTCATAATCTCCCTCCTTCCAGTTTAATTACTTAGTCAAATAATCAGCAAGCAGATCCTGAACAAGTGTTTCATTATCACTTTTTATTTTTACATCCGTTGCACTATCTAAAGTATCGTTTGTACAATCATTCCATGTAACACCATCAAAAGAACATAGACATGCTGAAGGATTCGGTTCGCATATATCTCTTTTTATATCTGTAAGGCTCTCCTCTACATCTTCGTTATCATCAGAAATAACAGAAGCCATGGTTTCCGTTCCATTGTTTATAAGTTCAACGATACTACTAATAACTGTTTCAGTATCGTTTTCGGTTACAATAGGACAGGGATAACATCTGGCAGTTTCATTTAGAGCATCACAGGTAGTTCCATTATCTGCATCACAATATCCATCTGTAAGCACCACTGTCTTAGTGTCAGAAGAAAGAATTTCAAGAACTTTGTAATCAGTAGCATTATCAGAACATGTACCATTTGCATTTATGGTAAGCTTTATTACTTCAAATTTTTTATTTGGATAGCCAAAAGTAAAGTTCCCCTCAGGAACTACAGAGTCACATGACGTTACATTTCCAGTAGCAGCATACTCAAGTGCTCCTGCACTAAACTCAACACTATCTGGTACATTATTTTGATTTGCATCAAGATCACAGGTTAAACTCTCTGTGTCATTTCCACCTGCCCATATTTCAATAACCTGCTGAACATTCTCCTCTACACCAACAGACTGGAAAAGAAGAGAAAAAGAAGTAGCTGCTTTTGCAAAATCTGCTATACCTTTAAAAAAGCAAACATCTTTTTCAAAATAATCAAGAGAGGTTGAATTACAGTCAATATTACCCAGTGCATTAGAGTAATATTTCCTCGCTTCTTCAAGGTCTTTAAGATCATCTCCAGGATTTTCACCTGCAACTTTTGATAAGAAAGTTGCCATTGGATCATCAGAATCGGTACTATCAAGAAGATCAGATAGTAAACTTGGAATATCATAGCCCGCTTTACCTAAATAGGCAGCTCCGAGATTTATATTTCTCTTCTCATCTGAAAATGCAGTTTTACATATCCCATTTAACAGAGCTATTGCTTTATCATAGTCCTGTTTATCAAGGGCTTTTGTTACCTCATATTTACAGGCTTCAGGAGATTCAGAATCACTTATACTTTCAAAACTGTTACACCCTGCAGATATCAACAGAACAGCAGGTAACGAAAACAGTAAAAGTTTTCTCATAGATTACCTCCCCATATATTTTATTTAAATATTATATCATTTTAGTTTTAAAAGATATTTAGATTTTCGGCTATAAAACAACCTTAAAATAACTTTCCCACATACTTAGGATAAAAAACTCTAAAAATCTATTGGCAAACTCTCAAAATTTTCCTATACTTATTATGAATCGTGATTCATAATTCTTGAAATGAGGAGAAAAGAGATGAACGGGAAGAAATGGTTTTCTATAGCAGGCATAATAGCAATTATAGCTGCAACAGCGTGGCTTATACACTACTTTTACTTAAGACACCTTTATGTTATTTCAGAAGATGCATTTCAGAAAGCTGATATTATTTCCATCTCAACTCAGGATACTTCAGGAAAAATAACAAAACTATACGTAAAGGAATTTTCAAAAGTAAAGAAAGGAGAACCTCTTTTTCAAATAGATAGTTCCCTCTATCAAAAACAGGTTGAAGCACTTGATAAGAAGATTGAAGCACTTAACTATAAAAAGTTATCTCTTGAAAATAAACTTTCAAAAATGGAAAAACAACTTCCAGAACAGATAAAGATGGTAATAGATAAGCTTAAGGGTGAAAAGCAGAAATTGTCAATGTTGAAAAATAAAGAAAATTTATACATTTCTGAGTATCAAACTTCTGTTTCAAAAGCCAAAAGCGCTGTAGATGCAGCAGAAAAAGGAGTGGAAGCTGCAAAAACAGATCTTAACAGATGGAAAAACCAGTATGAAAGATTCAAAAAGCTTTATGAAAAAGAAATAATTTCAAAACAGCAGTATGAACAGATAGAATCAGCTTTTAAAGCAGCTCAGTTTAAATATCAAAAAGCACTGGCAGAACTAACAGTGGCAAAGGAAAATTTAAAAAGTGCTTTATCTCTTAAAAACCGGATTGAAATTGTGAAGAAAGAAAGGAAAGCACTTGAATCAAAAATAGCTGCTACAGAAAAAGAAGTAAAAATAGCCAGAGCAAATCTTAAATCCATAAAAGAACTTAAAAACTCCATAAATGCTCTTGAAAAAGAGATAGAAGCAAATAAAGCACAACTTGAAAAAGCAAAAATCCTTTTATCTCATACAGCGGTAAAATCACCTGTTGATGGAGTAGTTGCAAAGAAGTGGAGGGAAAAAGGAGAGTTCATAACTCCAGGGCTTCCTGTTTACTCACTTTATAACCCTGAAAGCTTTTATGTTCTTGCATGGATAGAAGAGGATAAAGTCAAAGAATTTAAAACAGGCAGCAGAGTTAAAGCGGAACTTGAAGTATGCGGAGAAACTTTTGATGGGAAAGTATCTTCTATCGGAACTGCTGCTGGCTCAACCTTTGCACTTATTCCAAGGGATACCTCTCAGGGAGAGTTTACAAAAGTAACTCAGAGAATTCCTGTAAAAATAAAACTTAAAGATGTCCCCATAAACTGTATAAAACCAGGCACAAGCGTAACAGTATATATTCATAAGGATTAAGCCAAATGGACAGAAAAACGTTTTTAATAGGTGTACTTATCGTTACAGGAATGTTTATGACGCTACTTGACACAACAATTGTTGATATTGTTATTCCCCACATGATGAGCGCTTTTGATGCTAAAACAGAAGATATACAGTGGGTTATTATTGCATACATGATAGCATCTGCAATAGCAATGCCAACTGTTGGATGGGTAGGTGGAAAGTTCGGACACAGAAACACCTACCTTTTCGGTATAGGTCTATTTACCCTGATGAGTGCTTTATGTGGAATAGCTCCAAACTTTCAAACAATGCTTATAGGAAGAGTTTTTCAGGGATTAGGAGAAGGACTTGCAGTTCCAATGGCTTTAGCCCTTCTTTATGAAATATTTCCTGAAGATAAAAAAGGACTGGCAATGGGAATGTATGCAATTGGCGCTGCTTTCGGACCATCCCTTGGCCCAACAATAGGTGGATATTTAACAGAACATATGGACTGGCGATGGGTTTTTTACGTAAACATCCTTCCGGGAATTCTGGTAATCTATTTCCTGACTCTCCATCTTGAGAACATAAAAGAAGAAAACCACAATCAAAACTTTGATATTGCAGGTTTTCTGCTTCTTACCATCTCCTTAACTTCTTTACTTGTAGCACTTTCAAAAGGAAACAGCTGGGGATGGCACAGTGTCAGGATTGTTTTACTATTTTACACAGCAATAGTAACCGCCATACTTTTTATATACACAGAGTTAAAAGTAAAACATCCACTTGTAAACCTAAAATTATTTAAATACGATTTTTTTACATATAGCTCTATTTCCCGTGTGCTTTTTGGAATGGGACTTTACGCTTCCTATTTCATGCTACCACTTTACCTTGAACGATTAAGGGGATTCTCAACAATAGACGCTGGAGAAATTCTGTTCTTTCCGGCATTTTTGACCGGTGTCGTCAGTCTTATCACAGGCATTTTAATAGATAAAAAGATTATAGGCCTACGAACCGCAATAATAGGTGGTATTGTTGTTTTCATTTACGGAACCCACCTTCAGGAAAAACTTGACCTTGTCATGGGAAAAACCCAGATAATCCTCCACCTTCTACCATGGGGAATCGGAATGGGCATCTTTTTCCCTGCACTTGCACAGGTGGCACTTGCAGACTTTAAAGGAGAACTTTTAAGACAATCTTCAGCCCTTCAAAATGTATTAAGACTCGTAGGAGGAAGTGTAGGCACTTCCCTTGCAACATACATATTAACAACAAAAAAAGATACCCATTTTATTAACATGGTAGAAAGAGTATCTTCAGCATCTCCCCAGATAACAGAATATATGGCAAAAGCAAAAGGTTATTTGTACTTTTTCAGATCAACAAACCTGACAATGGCCACTGAAAAAGCAAAGGCTATACTTGGACTTTTATTTACAAAATATGCTTACTGGCTATCATTTAAAGACGTTTTCTTTTTCGCCCTTGTATGTGGTATCCTCTCCCTAATCCCCGCCATATTTATAAAGCCAAAGGAGGAAGCAAATGAAAGCAAAGGTTAAACTTATAATAACAGCATTTAGCCTGATTCCTTCCATAGCAACAGCTGAAGGTTTGCCTTTAAAAGAACTTCTAAACGTTGCATTAAAGAATAACCCTCAAATTCAAATAACAGAAAAAGACTACAAAATAGCCAGATACGAACAGAAAGAAGCTATCGGAAAGTTTCTTCCAAAAATTGAGCTTCAGTATTCCAGAATATTCCAGTCCGATGTTCCTGAAATAAACCTATCTCTTCCCGCTCCAGGACTACCACCACAACAGTTTCCACTGATAGAGAAGAACTATTACTCTTTTAAAGCTACATTAACACAACCCCTTTTTACAGGTGGATATCTTTATTACAACTACAAAATAAAATCAAAAGAAGAAAAAGCTGTGAAATTTCAAATGAAAGCAAAAGTAAATGAAATAAAGAAAATCATAAAAAAAGACTACTATTCTCTATCTGAAGCAAAAACAGCAGTTGATATAGCAAAAAGTTACGTAAAAGCAGCAAGAAAGCATCTCCAAGATGCAGAAGCTTTCTATAAGGAAGGTATCGTCCCAAGAAGAGATCTTTTAGAAGCAAAAGTTAAATACCACGAAGCACTGGAATTTCTTTCAAAAGCCAGAAGTGGTTACGAAGTTGCTCTTGAAAAGTTAAAAACAGATATCGGTGTTAAAACAGTTAAGATTGATGTTAAAAAACTTACTTACAAACCGTTAAAACTTGATACAGAAAAACTGATAGAAACAGCCTACCAGAACAATCCTCTTATAAAATTTTTAAAACTGAAAAAGGAAGAAGCAAATTACGGAGTAAGAATCGCTTACTCACAGTTTCTTCCAAAAGTAGCAGCTGTTATTGGTTATGAAAGAACCGACCAGTACCCAGGAATTGACAAATTTGATGAAACTTTTGGTGCATTAACAATTAACGTTCCAATTTTCGAAGGAACTCAAAGATACTGGAGAACATTAAAAGCAAAAGAAACAAAACAAAAAGTAGATCTTTCTCTTAAAGAGGCAAAAGATAAGATTAAACTTGGAATCGTAGCTGCAGTATCAAAAATAAAAAGTGCCGAAAGCCGTATAAAAACAGCAGAAGCGATGGTGGAAGAAGCAAAAGAGCTTTTAAAAGATTCAGAAGAAAGATATAAAGCTCAGGTTGGAACATCAACAGAAGTATGTGATGCTATGGCTTACTTTACAAAAGCGAAAGGAATGCTTAACTCTGCAATTGCTGATTACAATAAAGCTTTAGCAGAGCTTGAATATTACACTGGAACTGAAATTATCCAAAAACAATGAGGTGGAATAATTCCACCTCACCGAAATTCCTAAAACTAAATTCCAAGATAGGCCTCTTTCACTTTAGGGTCGTTTTCAAGCTCCTGTCCTGTTCCTTCCATCACTATCTTTCCATGTTCCATAACATACGCATAATCTGAAATAGCAAGTCCAAGATGAACATTCTGCTCAACAAGAAGAACAGTTAGACCTTCCTCTTTAAGCTCCTGAATAATTTTGAAGATGTCAAGAACAAGATTTGGAGCAAGACCAAGACTTGGCTCATCAAGAATCAAAACTTCCGGTCTTGACATTAATCCCCTTCCTATTGCAACCATCTGTTGCTCACCACCTGAAAGAGTCCCCGCCTTCTGATTTGCTCTCTCTTTCAATCTTGGGAAAAGGGTATAAACCCATTCAAGCGTCTCTTCCCTCTTATCCCTTGCATGCTTTGGATAAGCTCCCATTCTAAGATTTTCAAGCACTGTCATTTCAGGAAACAACCACCTTCCCTCAGGAACCATTACAAGACCTTTATCAACCCTCTCATGAGTTGGAATCCTGCTTATATCTTCTCCATTTAAAACAACCTTTCCGGTTACATTCTTAAGCAATCCACATATAGCCTTAAGAGTCGTTGTTTTTCCAGCACCATTAGCACCGATTATCGTGGTAAGGGTATGCCTTTTAACTTTTAAATTAACACCCCAGAGCACCTGAACATCATCATAGCCTGCGTGAAGGTCTATAATCTCAAGGACAGTATCTTTCTCAGACATCTCTTTTCTCCTTCAGGAGTTTAAGTGCGGCTTCAGGATCTCCAAGATAAGCTTCTATAACTTTAGGATCATTTGCTACCTCTTCAGGAGAACCTTCAGCTATCTTTTTACCATAATCAAGAACAACTATTCTGTCCGAAATGTTCATTATCGCATGCATCAAATGTTCTATCATAAGAATAGTTATCCCCTGTCTTCTTATCTCTTTTATTATCTCAAGCATCTCTTTAACCTCACCCGGGGTAAGGCCAGCAAGAACCTCATCAAGAAGAAGCAACTCCGGTTCTCCAGCAAGTGCTCTCGCCAGTTCAAGACGTTTTTTCTGAGGAACATTCAACTTCCCAGCTTCCACATCCTTTTTATCGTAAAGTTTCACAAACTTTAAAATCTCCTCAGCAATCTGTTCTGATTCTTTCAAAGATGCACTCTTTTTACCAAAGCACGCACCAACCATAACATTCTTTAGAACCGTCAAATCTTTTAAAGGCCTAACTATCTGGTGAGTTCTGGCAATACCAAGTCTTGCTTTTTTATAAGTCGGCAGGTCTGTAACATCTTCCCCTTTAAAATAAACTTTCCCTTCTGTAGGTTTATAAA
Organism: Desulfurobacterium atlanticum; assembly: GCF_900188395.1. Classification (NCBI taxonomy): domain Bacteria; kingdom Pseudomonadati; phylum Aquificota; class Aquificia; order Desulfurobacteriales; family Desulfurobacteriaceae; genus Desulfurobacterium; species Desulfurobacterium atlanticum. Next base: position 41,080 of record NZ_FZOB01000002.1, read on the forward strand.
CTGATGTTATACACTTAAACAAAGTGGTTTTACCAGCTCCGTTAGGCCCTATAATTCCAAGAATCATTCCCCTTTCAACAGAAAATGAAACATGGTCAAGGGCAACAAGACCTTTAAATCGCTTTGTAAGATTCTCAACCTTTAAAATTATCTCTCCCATACTATCTCCACTATTCAAAAACTTCCCTGAAAAACTTAAATCTCTTTCTTAAAAATCCAACAATACCTTCAGGAACAAAAAGAACTATTAAAAGTAAAACAACTCCAGAAATTGCAAGATGAAGGTCTTTAAAGGTTGGATTAACAAGCAGAAAAGCTCTTATCTGCTCATAAGTTATAGCTCCGATAACAGGGCCAAAAACTGTTCCTATACCACCAAGCATAACCATAAATATCATTTCAACAGACTTTAGAAGATGAAAAGCACTTCCAGGGTCTATACTTCCATTTTTGAAAAAGAACAACCCTCCTATAACTCCAGGGAAAAAAGCTGAAATTGCAAAAGCTACTGTCTTATAAAGAGCAGTATTTATTCCAAGAACTTTAGCGGCATCTTCATCCTCTCTTATAGAGAAAAGTCCCAATCCAAATTTAGAATGCTTTATAAGAAAATTAACTATAAGCACCATAACAGTAATTACAGTCAGCAAAATAAAAGAAATCCACAAAGCTTTCTGTGAACCACCATAAGCAGAATAAGCTTTACGAAGATTAAAAAACAGCCCTTCAGCTCCACCAAGATAGTCAACATTGGATATTAAAGCTCTGAACGCTTCATTTATACCTATAGTTGCTATAGCAAAGTAGGCACCTCTTAAATTAAGCACTGCAAGCCCTATCAATGTAGCTATAAGTGCTGAAACAAGTCCCCCTATCAAAAGAGCAGGAATAAGATTCATTCCATAGTGATAGATCAAAGCAAAAGTTGTATAACCCCCTATTCCAAAAAACACCACATGCCCAAAAGAGACATATCCTGTAAATCCCATCAAAATATTTAATGAAAGGGCAAGACCCACATAACTTAAAAGAAGAAACATATTCTCTCTTGCCATTGGAGAACCGGTAAGTAAAGGATAAACACCACACCCGGCAAGTATAATAAGTGAAAGTATAAAACCAAAATACTTTTTCATTAATTTCCTCCAAAAATCCCCTGAGGCTTGTAAAGAAGAATAAGGATAAGTATTGTAAACTCAATAAACGGAACAATCCCCTGATTTATAAACATACCTAACACATTTTCAAGAAGACCTACAATAATCCCACCTATAAGCGCTCCTACAGGATTTCCAAGTCCTCCTATAACGCAGATAACAAAACTTTTAAGTTCGTAAAGACCACCTGATAAAACCGAAAATGGAAATATCATGGAAATCAAGGTTCCTGCAGACATAGCAAGAGCTACACCTATACCGAAAGAGAACGCAAGTATCTTTACTGTATCTATCCCCATCAACTTTGCAGCATCAGGATGCTGTGAAACTGCCCTTATAGCCATTCCTGTATTGGTTTTATAGAGAAATAGATAAAGAAGAACTGAGAAAACAACAGAAAAACCTGCCGCAATAATTTTTGCTGTAAAAATGTTGATACCAAGATTCAAGGCCTTGGGTGTTGTTGCAAACAGAAACATTAAAGTTCCAACAATTATTAAACTAACTGAATAAGTTGAAAGCAAAGTTGAAAGCTCACCCGCATTTAATACCCTGTGAAGAGCTCCAAAATACACCGCAATTCCCGCAACTATTCCAACACCTAAAGAGAGAAAAACCGCTATGTAAGGGGGAAAATGTAAAGATTCAAAAAGAAGATAGGAAAGAAACATTCCAAGTGTTATAAAAGCCCCGTGAGAAAGATTTATCACTTTCATAACACCCCATATAAGGGCAAGTCCCATAGCCGCAAGCCCGTAAACAAGACCAAGTAAAACACCGTTTATTACAGCGTCAGTATAAACTCCAAAATTCAACATCTATCCTCCTGACAAAAAAGCGGGGAAAACTCCCCGCCAAATTTTAAAACTTGGAAGAATAAGGGATAACTATTTTAGCAGTTGCTGCCTGCTCAGGATAAACAATCTCTTTTGTTAGCTTTCCATTTTCTTTAAGCCACTGAATAATAACCATTTTGTGGCCAATCTGTCTTCCATGATATTCACCGGTATCAAATTTGATATGACCAAACATTGTATAAACATCCATCTTATCAAGAGCTGATTTAACCTTGTCACTATTAATAGTTCCAGCATCCTCTATAGCTTTTTGTAAAACAAGCCCTGCAGCATATCCACCTGCTGCATGATACCCGGGAACATTTCCATACTTTGATTTATACTTTTCAACAAACTCTTTTGCGTAAATACCGTAAAATGTTGCACCAGCAGGAACAGTTTCTTTAGAGAATTTCACTTTAGCTTCCCACTGTGAAGGCCCTGTAACATAAAGAGCAGCATCTCCTATCTCTTTAAACTCTGGAAGAGCAGGTGCAACAAGAATAGAAAGAAGGTCTATTTGAAGTTTCGCATCATTAATCTGCTTTGCAAGGGTTTCTCCATCTGTAAAATGACCTCCTCCAATTACAGCTTTTGCGCCAGAAAGTTTAATCTTATTTATGATAGATGTAAAATCTGTTGTGCCTGGTTCATAACTTTCAAAAATTACAACTTTGAAACCATTTTTCTCAGCGTAATCTTTTGTTGCAGAAGCAACACTTTTTGCAAAGTTTGAATTTTCATAAACGATAGCAATTTTCTTAACTTTAGGATCTTTCTCTTTCAGGATATCAACAGCATCTGTAAGATACCTTGAGGCAGGAGTATATATCTGATAAACATACTCATAACCTTTTGCAAAAATTTTGTCAGAAGCGGCACCTGTAGCAATAAGAATCTTACCATACTGTTCTGTAACTACAGCCGCAGAAGCTGTAAGACCTGAGGAGTAAGGAGAAATTAAAAAGTTAGCTTTATCTTCATTTATAAGTTTTGTATAAAGCTGCTGAACTCTGTCTTTTGAACTTTCATCATCATAACCTTTCAATACCACCTTAAACCTTTTTCCTGCATCTTTTACATAGATACCACCTTCACTGTTCACATCTTCTGCCCACAGTTTAAGACCGTTAACCTGCTCTCTACTTTCTGTTGCAAACTTACCTGTTTGAGAAGCCGTATATCCGATAACAATAACATCTTTTCCTGAAGGAGATTTTTTTACCTCCTCAGTTGCAGTCTCCTGCTCTTTCTGAGCTGTCTCTTCCTTTTTAGAAAAACATGAGAAAAGGAATAAAGAGGAAACCATCATTAGAAGAAAAAGGAACAGAGACTTTCTGTAAATTTTCCCCATCTTTACCTCCACAAATTTTAAGTTCAGTTTTTTTGATGAATTACTAAAATATGGAGCCGGATGCGGCTCCACCAAGATTAAAAAAACACCATTTATTTTACAAAATTTTTACAGCTTACCCAAGCGGTGAACGGTATCAACAAGAAATCTTGCTTTTGAAGGATCTGTCTTCGGTAGAATTCCATGACCGAGATTAAAAATATGTCCCCTTGCTGCAATTCCCTCTTCAATTATTTTCCCAACTTTTCTTTCTATTATGTAGTCTTCAGCAAAAAGGGTTACAGGATCAAGATTTCCCTGGATGGATTTATCTGTTTTTGAAAGAGCAAAAGGAATATCTGTCCTCCAATCAAGACCTATCACATCAACGTTCAATTTATCATTAATCTCAATAAGATGACCACTGTTAACACCAAAATGGATTATTGGAATTTCTGGATATTTTCCTTTTATAGTATTAACTATCCTTTCAGTATAAGGAAAAACTTTAGTTTTATACTCCTCTTTTGATAAAACTCCCATCCAGGAATCAAAAATCTGAATAAGATCAACTCCAGCTTCTATCTGGGAGATAAGATACTTTGTAACAACTTCAGAAAGCCTGGTCATAAGTTTGTCCCAGAGCAAAGGATTATTCCACATCGTTGTTTTTGCAGCAAGGTAATCTTTTGTGCTTCCCCCTTCAAGGATATAGCTTGCAAGTGTAAACGGAGCCCCTGAAAATCCTATAAGAGGGCGGTCTGTTAATTTTTTCTTAATAAGCTGAATAGTTTCAATAACATAAGGAAGATCTTCTTCCGGCTCAGGAACTTTTAAAGTTTCCACATCATCAACAGTTTTAACAACAGGAGAAAGAACAGGCCCTTTACCAGAAACAAACTCAATATTTATTCCCATTTTCTCAACAGGAACAAAAATATCCGAGAAAAGAATGGCAGCATCAACGCCTATCTCATGAATTGGTAAAAGAGTAACCTCTGCAGCAAGTTCCGGATTCCTGCAAAGATCCATAAAAGAACCTGCTTTTGCCCTTATCTCTCTGTATTTTGCTGAATACCGTCCTGCCTGTCTCATAATCCATATCGGAACGTAATCTGGCTTTTCACCACGAGCAGCTTTCAAAATCGGGTGATCTTTCATACTCTACTCCTTAAGGTTTATTGTTATCTTTTAACCTGATTTTAACAGGAACGTAATCACACACAGGGTCTTCCTCCATATAATCCCCATATTTCCAGTAAGCTCTAACCCTGCAACCGTTACAGATTTTAAGATATTCACACTTTCCACATCTTCCTTTAAACTCATCTATCTTTCTCATATCCTGCATAATCTTTGATTCAAACCAGGCTTTACTGAAAGGAATGTCAAAAACGTTAACATCAGAAATCGGGAAATAACTGCACGGTTTAAGCCAGCCGTGGCAGTCTATAAGAGCTATAGATTGTCCTGCCACACAGCCCTTTCCACCACCAGTTCCAAAAACAAGATTTCTCCTTTTTAAATCCAGTCCATCCCTTTTAGCATTTTGCCTGAAAATCCTGTAATAGTGAGGAGCACACGTTGGACGAACAAGGATTGTGTTGTCTCCTTTCAAGATAAGCTCTTTCTCAAGTTCGTAGTGCCAGTTAAGCCAGTAGTTTGCTTCTTCAGCATTTAAAAGCTCTTCATTGGCATCTTCTCCCCTTCCAACAGGAAGAACAAGAAACATATACCACGCTTTAGCGCCAAGTTCTCTTGCCTTTTTATAAACATTGGGAATATCAAAAGCATTTCTTTTTGTAAATGATGAATTTATAAGAAAAGGAATGTTATATCGTTTAAAGTGCTCCACCGCATTTATAACAGCATCAAAAGCCCCAGGCTGTTTTCTAAAATCGTCATGAATTTCTGGCGTTGAACCATCAAGAGAAAGAGAAACAATTTTTATTCCCACTCTCTTCATCTCTTTACACACTTCATCATCAACAAGAGCACCGTTTGTAGCAATACACATTCTAAAACCTTTCTCTGTTCCGTAAGCAGCGATATCAAAAACATCTTTTCTTAAAAGAGGTTCTCCCCCTGTAAGAACTATCGTTGGTTTTGAAATAGTTGCTATGTCATCCATAAGCTTTTTTGCTTCCTCAAAAGTAAACTCTCCTTCTTCAGATTCCATGGTTGATGAAGAACGGCAATGGATACAGTTGAGATTACATCTTCTTGTTATTTCCCAGGCAAGCCATTTAGGAATAAATTCCTCATTTCTCATTTAACACTCCAGATTAAAAATTTTTAATGAAGACTGGAAGGTTAATTATACTCCAAAGTGAAAAAAGACCTAAATTTCCAAACAAGAGAAGGAACTGAAAATTGCTATTTACTGGTCACACTTAATATAGGATAATTACACCATCTGAAATCGGCAAGGAGGCTGCATGTCTGAAAGTGAAAAAAAGCTCTGGGGCGGAAGATTTAAAGAAAGCACAGATAGGCTTGTAGAAAAATACACAGAATCTGTATCTTATGATAAAAGACTTGCTCCTTTTGATATTGCAGGAAGCATTGCCCATGTAACAATGCTTGGAAAACAGGGTATATTAAAAGAGGACGAAGTATCAAAAATAGTTTCAGGATTAAATGAAATCTTAAAAGAGATTGAAAGCGGTAAATTTGAGTGGAAAGAAGAACTTGAAGATGTTCACATGAACATAGAAAAGAAATTAACTGAAAAAGTGGGGCCTGTCGGTGGTAAACTTCACACAGGTCGTTCAAGAAACGACCAGGTTGCAACAGATGTTAGACTCTATGTTCGCCATGAAATTGAAAATATCCTTGAACTACTTAAAAGAATAAGAAAAGCTTTTTTTATTCAGGCTAAAAAATATATAGATGTTGTTATGCCAGGTTACACCCACCTTCAGATAGCACAGCCTGTTCTTTACTCTCACCACATGCTTGCATACTATCACATGTTTAAAAGAGACGAAGAGAGATTTAAAGATACTTTAAAAAGAGTTAACGTTATGCCCCTCGGTTCTGCTGCCCTTGCAGGAACAAGCTATCCCCTTGACAGAAAATTCACCGCAGAGCTTTTAAAGTTTGACTCAATTTCAAGAAATAGCATGGACGCTGTAAGTGATAGAGATTTTGTAGCAGAAACGATTTTTAACTGCGCTCTTGTAATGACCCATCTATCACGTTTATCTGAAGAACTTATCCTGTGGTCAACCGAAGAGTTTAGCTTCATAAACCTTCCAGATGCTTTCTGCACCGGAAGTTCAATAATGCCTCAAAAGAAAAATCCTGATGTTTCAGAACTTACAAGAGGAAAAACAGGAAGAGTTTATGGAGACCTTATCTCTATTCTTACAATCTTAAAAGGACTTCCCTTAACATACAATAGAGACTTACAGGAGGATAAAGAACCTCTCTTTGATGCAATAGATACAGTTAAACTCGCACTTGCAGTAAATGCAAAAATAGTTGAAGAAATGATACCGAATAAAGAAAGGATGAAAACTCAAGCATCCAAAGGCTTTTCCCTTGCAACAGACATAGCAGATTACCTTGCAAAAAAGGGAGTGCCATTTAGAGAGGCCCACCGTATAGTAGGAGAAATTGTTGCATACTGTCTTGATTGTGAAAAGTCTCTTGAAGAGCTATCAATTGAGGAATTTAAGAGATTCTCAGATGCTTTTGAACATGATGTGCTAAACCTTATGAGTGTTGAAGGCTCCATAAACAGCAGAAACATCACAGGCGGAACTGCAAAAGAACAGATTTTAAAAGAGCTTGAAAAAATAGAAGATGAAGAAAACTTTAACATATGATAACTGCATTTAATTTCAGGGAGGTAGAATGCTCAGATTTGAACCGGAGTTTTTCACAGAAAGAAACAGAGATATAGATGAAAGCACTTTAAGAGCCATAAGTAGAGAGGTTAGAAAAGATATCCTTAAAATGACCTCAAACGCAAATTCAGGGCATCCTGGCGGATCAATGTCTGTAACCGACATAATGGTAACACTTTATTACTATAAAATGAGGCACAATCCAGAAAATCCTAAGTGGGAAGAGAGAGATCGTTTTGTCCTATCAAAAGGACATGTTAGTCCTGCTCTTTATTCAATCCTTGCAAGATGTGGATATTTCCCTATGGAAGAACTTAAAACCTTCAGAAAACTTGAAGGTTCCCTTCAGGGTCATCCTGACATGCTTAAAACTCCTGGAGTTGAAATATCAACAGGCTCTCTGGGACTTGGTATAGGAGCAGCTGTTGGAATGGCACTTGGACTGAAAATATCAAAATTGGACAGCAGAGTTTACTGCGTAATAGGCGATGGAGAAGCACAGGAAGGAAGTGTATGGGAAGCTTCTATGGCCGCATACCATTACAACCTTGACAATCTCTGTGTAATCCTTGATAACAATAATCTTCAGATAGACGGGCCTGTTGATGAAGTTATGTCTATATATCCTGTAATTGAAAAGTGGAAGGCATTCGGCTGGCATGTAATAGAGATAGATGGACATAATTTTAAAGAGATAAAAGAAGCTCTAAATGAAGCAGAAACGGTCAAATACAAACCAACAATGATAATTGCCAAAACTGTCAAAGGTAAAGGCGTTTCTTTTATGGAAAACAGGGCGGAATGGCACGGAAAAGCACTACCGCCAGACCTTCTAAAAGAAGCATTAAAAGAACTTGGAGAAATTGTTTAAACCCGGGAGGCGTAATGACCAAAGTAAGTTTAAGAGATGCGTACGGAGATAAACTGATAGAACTTGGAAAAAAGGATGAAAGAATTGTTGTTCTTGATGCTGACCTTTCAGGCTCAACAAAATCTGGAAAGTTTGGAAAAGTTTTCCCTGAAAGGTTTTTTAATATGGGAATTGCAGAGATAAATATGATAAATACCGCTGCAGGACTTGCCACAACCGGTAAAATTGTGTTTGTAAGTACGTTTGCCATATTCGCTACAGGAAGAGCATGGGAAGCGGTAAGACAGATGGTGTGCTATCCTGAACTTAACGTTAAAATAGTATGCACCCACGGCGGAATTACCGTCGGAGAAGACGGAGCAACCCACCAGGCCCTTGAAGATATCGCAAATATGAGAAATATCCCTAATATGAGAATTATTGTTCCAGCAGATGACATAGAAACAGCTCAGGTAATAGAAAAAGTGGCTTATACTGATGGCCCTTTCTATGTAAGACTAACAAGGGAAAAATTTCCAAGAATTTTTGATGAAAATTACAAATTTGAAATAGGAAAGGGACATGTTTTACGAACCGGTGATGATGTAACCGTTGTTGCAAACGGAATTGAAACCTCTTTTGCCCTTGAAGCTGCTGAAATTCTTGAAAAGGAAGGGATATCCGTTGAAGTTATTCACATGCCAACTGTTAAACCTATAGACAGAGAACTATTAGTGGCTTCTGCAGAGAAAACCGGAGCTGTAGTAACAGCAGAAGAACACTCCATTATAGGAGGGCTTGGTTCAGCAGTTGCCGAAACTCTTGTTGAAACTATCCCTGTTCCGATGGAAAGAGTTGGCACTCCGGACACTTTTGGACGTTCAGGAAGAGGATGGGAATTAATTGAATACTACAAACTGGATGCAAAGGGTATAATTGAAAAGATAAGAAAAGTTCTTGAGAGGAAAAAAAGATGAAGAAATCTCTAAAAAGAGGATTATTTGCCTGTCTGCTTATTCTGTTTTCCTTTTCTATTGTAAAAGTAGGACTTGCTGCAAAAACTGGAAAAGATAAAAATGAACTTTCTTACATTTCCCTTTTCACAGAGGTTTACCATCTTGTAAAGGAAAAATACGTTGAGCCTGTTACTCCTAAAAAACTTTTTGAAGGTGCTATTCAGGGTATGCTTTCAAAGCTTGACCCACACTCTGTTCTTTTTACACCTGATGACTTTAAAGAGTTTGAGGTTGAAACACAGGGAGAATTTGGTGGACTTGGAATACAGATAACAAAAACTAAAGACGGAAAACTTATGATAATAACACCTATTGAAGATACTCCCGCATACAGAGCAGGCCTTAAGCCAGGAGATGTAATTGTAGAAATAAACGGGAAACCTTTCACTCCAGAAATGACTTTGATGGATGCGGTAAAAATGATGAGAGGAAAACCGGGAACAAAAGTAACTATAAAAGTAATGAGAAAAGGCTGGGAAAAACCTAAAGAGTTCACAATAACAAGAGCTATAATAAAGATTCAGAGTGTTAAATACAAGCTTCTTGACAATCACATTGGATACATAAGATTTACAACCTTCCAGGGAAATTCTCCGGAAGAGTTTAAAAAAGCGCTTAAAGCTCTATCAAAAGATAAAGAGCTGAAAGGTATAATTGTTGATGTTAGAAACAACCCCGGTGGACTTCTTGATTCAGCAGTTGAAATAAGCGACTACTTCCTCCCGGAGGGAGATTTAATAGTCTATACAAAAGGAAGAATTCCAGACAGCAACCAGAAATTTTACTCTGAAAATCCGCCAGTTGTTCCAGAAAACATTCCCGTTGTTATGCTGGTTAACGGTGGAACAGCAAGTGCTGCTGAAATACTTACAGGAGCTTTAAGATACAACAATAGAGCAGTAGTAGTTGGAGAAAAAACTTTTGGTAAAGGTTCAGTTCAAACACTCTTCCCTCTTGAAATGGGATACGGTGTGAAAATAACAACCGCAAAATACTACATGCCAAATCACGAATGTATAGACGGAAAAGGAATAAAACCTGACATAACAGTTAAACTTTCTGAAGAAGATGTTAAACTTCTTAAAAAGGAAGCCAAAGAGATAGAGGAGCATCCTGAGAAAACAGCTGAGATAAGGAAAAAAAGAGAAAAATACATAGATAATCAGCTTAAAAGAGCTATTGAAATCATAAAAGAGTTTCAGCTGTTCCAGCAGATGAAAAAAATTGCAGATAAAAAAGCTGCTTAAATATAGCTTTTTGGGGGTCTCTCCCCCTTTTTTCATAGAGGAACGATGAACAGATGTTTAAAGTACCATTTAGATACCGTTCACACCTATGAAAGTATAAGAAAACCTCATTTTATAAATTGGAACGATTATCCATCGCCTTTTAAAGTATATAACACTACCAGCTTTAAACTTCCACCTTTTCCCACTGAAAACTCTTTACCGTTTTTAAAAGCCTTTTTTAATGGTGAAGAAAGCTTATCATCTCAATTCCTTTCCTTTGAAGAAATTTCGGCACTATGCTTTGCAATGAACGGAATAACAAAGATTGAAACGTTTGGCACAGAACCTTTCATGTTTAGAAGCGCTCCATCGGCCGGAGCTTTATATCCTTTTGAACTATATCTTTTTATCAAAAGACTTTCTGTTCCTGACGGAATATACCATTATCAACCTTTAAACCACTCCCTTGAACTGTTATCTGAAGGAGACTATTCAAAAGAACTTGAATCCATATTTTGCATAGAATTAAATTCAAACATACTTCCTATAATATCCTTTATCCATCCAAGAAGTGCATGGAAATATAGAAAAAGAGCTTACAGATACTGTCTTCTTGATTGTGGACATTTACTGTTTAACGGTCTTATATATCTTAAAAGTATCAAAAAACCAGCTGCAGTAATTTCGCAATTTTGTGATGCCAAAGCAAACAGCTTTATGAACTTTGATAAAACAGAATTTGTAGCTGCGGCTATAAATATTGGTAGCACGAAAAGAAAGAATTTTTCAACTTCAATAACGCCTATAAAATTTCCGTCTTCTTCCCAAATAGCTCAAAATCCAATAATTCTTAAAGAAATAGCAGAAACTCATACTGAGGGCAACATCTCTTCCTGTAAAGATGTGGAGCCGATTCATCTAAAATCATCAACATCAAAAGTAGATATAGATACAGCTTCCCTGGCTGTAAATAGGACTATTTTTAAAAGAAGGTCAAGAAGAAACTTTACAGCTGAATTTTTGGAAGAGAAATTTTTCTATCTTACAGTTAGAGCTTTAAACACACATATCAATTCAGACTGGAAAAGCCGCATAAATGCACTCATTATAGCAACCAATATTAAAAATATACCTGACGGTATCTACAGAATAACGGATAAAGAAGCTGTTCTTCTGTCCTGTGGGAACTTTTCAGAAGAGATTGCCTATCTTTCTCTCGGGCAATCTTTTCTGTCAAGGGCAAACCTGAACATAATTTTCTGTGCAGATCTGGTAAATTCTACATGTCATAATTATAGAGAAATTCTTTTAGAAGCGGGAATAAAAGGGGAAATTATTTACCTTCTTGCTGAAAGTAAGAATTTAGGAGCATGCGGAGTGGGAGCTTTCTTTGATATTGATTTAAAGGAATTTTTAAATTTAAAGGCAGAAGAATATCCCGTTTACATAGTAAGCATTGGAACTATTTAAGAAATTTTAATCTTTCTATCACCTTTTTAACTCTATCTGTAAAAGATATTCCCTCAACTTTAAACTTTTTACCATCTATATAAGAAACTCTTACAACATCATATCTGGCACTTGTAATAAAAGCTTCTTCAGCAGACAGGAGAAATTCAGGTTTAAAAAATCCCTCTATTACAGGAACTCCCATCTCTTTCAAAATTTCAATCACTATTTCTCTGCGAGTGCCAGGAAGACAGCCGGTTTCAAGTGATGGAGTAAAAACCACACCGTTTTTTAGGAAAAAGATATTGGCAAATGCGGTTTCAGAAACAAAGCCGCTGGTATCAAGGAGAACAACCTCATCAAATCCTTTATTTTTAGCTTTCAATAAAGCATAAAGAGAATCGTAAATTGACAAAGTTTTAAAATCGGAGAGAAAGTCTTTTTTCCTTCTTACGGAAAAATCAAAGGTAAGAGAAACTTCTTTTGGAACAAAACATTCCCTTGTTGATACGGTAAAATTACCGTCATGGTATAGAACAAATTTTACAAGATTTAATCCATCTCCGCATTCTTTTTCTACAACACTATTAAATTTTTCTAAAGAAATAGAAAAAGGAATATCAAGGGAAACAGCACTTTTTCTAAGTCTTTCATAGTGATACGAGATAAATACAGCTTTGCCGTTTTCAACTCTCACTGTTTCAAAAATTCCAAACTTTTCCACGGGAAGATACTCCTTGCATTCGGAAATTTTTCCGATAATTTTCTTCTTCCCAATTTTATCTCAAAAAAACTTCCTTGAAAATCAATAGCCACAAACTTTGTTCTAAATATGGCATAAAAACTGCTTCAGATAGAAATAGATAAAAAATTTCAGGAGGTAAGAGATGAAAAAAGTTTTAACAGGAATCATAGGGAGTTTAATAGTTGCTGGTGGTCTAACATCCTACTCTGCTGCAGCAAATAAAACTGTCTCAACAATGCCTGGAAGAGGACCGGCATACATAAGCACTCTATCTAAAGAACCTCTATCTGTAAGAGAAAAAAGAGATCTTCTCTTCATGAGAGAAGAGGAAAAACTTGCAAGAGATGTATATCAGAGTCTTTACGAAATGTGGAACATACCTGTATTTAGAAACATAGCTAAATCTGAACAGCGACACATGGATATGATAAAACTGTTGATTGACAAATATGGTCTTCAAGATCCTGTTGAAATCACAGGGGATAAAAGAGGAGTTTTTAAAAACAAAAGGTTGCAATCCCTTTACAGAAAGCTTGTAAAAAAAGGGAGTAAATCTCTTATAGATGCCCTTGAAGTAGGAGCAACGATAGAAGACCTTGATATTAAAGATTTACACGAAGCTCTTAAAGATACTGACAACCAGGATATAAGAGCTGTATATCAAAACCTTATGAAAGGTTCAAGAAACCACATGAGAGCGTTTACTCGCATTCTTCGCAGATACGGAATTGAATATAAGCCACAATATATTTCAGAAAAAGAGTATCTATCAATAGTCAACTCAAAACATGAAATCGGCGTTGTTTACTCAGGAAACGGAAAGGCTGTAAATCCCTTCCAGATAATTACTTTAGAAGGAAAAATAATAAAAGTTTATCAGCGGAAAGGATACGGAAATAGAAAAGTTGTATGGTGGGCGGCAAAAGTGAAAACAGATAGTGGAAATATAGAAGTGGCAATTGCACCTGTATGGCTTTACTCATCAATAGACCTTAAAATCGGTGAGAAAGTCACCGTAACAGGGTATGTGCCACCTTTCTGGAGAATAAACAACATTAACGGAATAATGGCATGCACGATAGAAACAGAAAAAGGCGTAAAATATAACCTGAGAGATTGCAACCGATTTAACAAAAGGTTGAGATTTAACAGATAACAGTTTATCTTCTAAATTACGGAGGGATTTTTTATCCCACCTTTTCTAAACTTTGATTTACGGGGGGAAAAGTGAATTTTAAGAAACAGGAACAGAGGAAATGGATAGATCTTATACTATTTTACAGTTTCCTTGTTCTTTTAATTTCAAGCATAGTTCTTTTTATCGTCCCTTACGGTAGAGTGGCAAACTGGACTGGCTGGAAATTCTTCAGTCTGACAAAAACTCAATGGGAGAATGTCCATCTTATATCCGGGATAATCTTTATTATTTTTCTTATATGGCATATAGTATTAAACTGGACACCACTTCAAAAATATCTTTTAAAGAAAGAAAGTATCATTTCACTGATAGTTACAGGTATAGTTTTTTTGATTGCAGCCTACAACCTTCCACCTGTTAGTTTCATAACAGCTTTTCAGGAAAAGATAAAAGAAAGCTGGGAAAAAGGAATAAAAAATCAACCTCCAATACCTCATGCAGAACTGATGACACTTAAAGAGTTCTGCACAAAAACTGGCATACCCATAGAAACTGCACTTAAAAATCTTAGAAACAACGGTATAAAAGTTGAATCTGCGGATGAAACTTTAAAAGAAATTGCCATAAAAAATAACACTTCTCCTGCAATGTTGTATAAAATTATTAATAAAGGAAAATATCAAGCACAAAATACATTTACTCCCGGGATGGGATTTGGAAGAAAAACGGTAAAAGAGGTATGCATCTCTTACGGTTTAACTGTAACAGAGTGTGTGGAAAAATTGGCAAAACATAACATTATAGTTTCGCCTGATGAGACATTAAGAACAGTGGCAGCAAAGAATGGACTACTGCCAAAAGATATTGTGCAGATAATAGCTTCACAGTAAATATGGAGGATAGATTATGAGTAAGCTTAACAGGCTGGCTATAAATGATGAGGGATTTATCTTTGACCCTGAAACTGGAAACAGTTTCACCGTAAACGGCACAGGACTTTTTATCCTTAAACTTATTAAAGATGGAAAAAACGTTGAGGAGATAATTGAAACTTTAACTCAAGAATTTGAAGTTGATAGAGAAGAAGCGATGAGAGATGTGACCGATTTTATAGAACAATTAAGACTATTCGGGCTCGTTGAACCGGAGGAGTATAATGATTAATGTAGCTGTATCAGGTATTAATGCAGTGGACAATCCGGGTCCCGGCATAGGTGTAATAAAGAGCATCAAAGAAGCTAATAAAGATGCAAAAATAATAGGTCTTGCATATGATGCGATGGAACCTGGTGTATATATGGACTGGCTGATAGATCGCACATTTATAATGCCCTATCCATCTGAAGGAGAAGAACCATTTATCAACAGACTGCTTTACATAAAGGAGACTGAAGGTCTTGATGTTGTGATTCCGACTCTTGATGCTGAACTACCACTTTTCATAGCGAATGCCGAAAAATTAAAAGCCTGTGGTATTTCAACATTTCTTCCAACAAAGAAACAGTTCAGGTTAAGGGCAAAGGATAGCCTCTCAGAACTTGCAGAAACGATAGGGTTAAAAGTGCCTGAAAGCTTTACGGTAACATCTTACGAAGAACTTACAGAAGCGATTAATAAACTCAAATTTCCCGTAATGATTAAAGGAGTTTTTTATAAAGCATATAAAGCTTTTACCTATCAGGAGGCAACATCCTACTTTAATAAAATTGCTGCTGAGTGGGGTTATCCGATAATTGTTCAAAAAGTTGTATCCGGTGAAGAGATGAACGTTGTCGGTGTGGGAGATGGTGAAGGTGAAAATTTTGGACTTGTTGGAATTAAAAAACTCTGGATAACTTCTCTTGGGAAAATCTGGACAGGTGTAACTGTGAAGCATGAAAAAATGCTTATGGCAGCAGAAAGATTTGTAAAAGCAACAAAATGGAAAGGGGCATTTGAGCTTGAGTGTATAGTTTCAAATGATGATATATATCTTATAGAAGTTAACCCCCGCTTTCCCGCATGGGTCTATTTCTCTACAGGAGTTGGAGTCAATCTACCTGCAAGGCTTCTTGACGCTGCACTTGGCAAAGAACCACCAAGGGATAGTGAATATCCTCCTGGGAAACTTTACATAAGATTTACCGATGACTTTATAACTGATATGGACATATTCCAGAAAATAGTAACAAGAGGTGAAAGATGAGAAAACCTTATGAGAAACCAACAATATTTAAACTTCACACAGGTATGATGAATAAATTTGGCAGTTTCGCATATCCGCTTTCAAGAAGAGTAAGGACAGAAATAGACTCTATACCTATAAAAGAACTGGTGGAAAAGTATGGAACGCCGCTGTTTGTCTTTTCTGAGAAGACATTAAGAAGAAAATTCAGAGAGATAAAACAAGCTTTCACCACAAGATATCCGAATGTTGAATTTACATGGTCTTATAAAACAAATTATCTTGATGCCATCTGCGCAATTCTGCATGATGAAGGAGAAACAGCTGAAGTCGTATCCGAGTTTGAATATGAAAAAGCAAGAAGGTTGGGAGTGCCTGGAAATCAGATAATTTTCAACGGACCGTATAAACCAAAAAGTATCCTCAAAACAGCGATAAAAGAAGGAGCAAAGATAAACATTGATACTTTTGAAGAGATTACAGATATTGAAGAGGTTGCAGCAGAACTTGGGATAAAACCACAGGTAGGCATAAGGCTTAATATGGATACCGGGATTCATCCTCAGTGGAGCAGATTCGGTTTCAACCTTGAATCTGGCCAAGCATTTGATGCTGTAAAAAGGATAACCTACGGCGGGCAACTTGAACTATGCGGTCTTCACTGCCATATAGGTACTTTCATTCTTGAACCTAAAGCATACGAAACTGAAGTGAAAAAAATGGTTGAATTTGCATACAGAATAGAAGATGAATTTGGACTAAAAATAGAATACATAGATGTCGGAGGAGGATTCCCGTCAAAGAACAGGCTTAAAGGAGTATATCTTCCCCCTGAAGTTGCCGTTCCTTCAATAGAAGAAATAGCAGACAGAATCTGCAGTGCTCTTCTTTCATCTTTAAGACCTGGAGATTTTCCCAAGCTTATTATTGAAAGTGGAAGAGCCATAGTTGACGAAGCCGGATATCTTATCACTCAGGTTCATGCCACAAAAAGACTTCCTGATGGAAGGAAAGGATACATACTTGATGCTGGAGTTAATATACTGTTTACAGCTTTCTGGTATCACTTTAACATTGAGATTGATAGAAATGTTACAGGACCTTCGGAACCTTGCATCCTTTACGGACCGTTATGTATGAACATTGATGTTGTTGACGACCTTGCATATCTTCCTCCTCTACCAAGGGGAACAAATCTTATCCTTTCACCTGTAGGTGCATACAACGTTACCCAGTGGATGCAGTTTATAAGATACAGGCCAAACGTAGTTTTAATAGGTGAAAACGGAGAAGTTGACCTTATCAGAGAAGCGGAAACTCTTGAAGATATAGTAAATAGAGAACACCTTCCAGAAAGACTGAAACTAAAGGAAGATTAGATGGAAGAGCTTTTAAAACTTGCAAAAGAGCATGTTAAGCACTGCTACTGTCCATACTCAGATTTTCACGTGGTAGCCGTCCTTGAAACCATTTCAGGGAAAAAGTTTGTTGGGGTTAATGTTGAAAACAGCTCTTACGGTTTGACTGTTTGTGCCGAAAGAGTTGCAATATTCAAAGCAATAAGTGAAGGGGAAAAAAATTTTTCAAAAATACTTATATATTCTCCAGACGGTACACCTTTCCCTTGCGGTGCATGTAGACAGGTTATGGCAGAATTCTGTAGTGAAGACTTTGAAGTCATAGTAGCAACAGAAAATAAAATCCTTTCATATACACTGAAAAAACTGCTTCCGTTCTCTTTTAATCTAAACAGATGAATAGTTGTTCACAAAGCACTTCCATGAGATGGTATAATTTACCTGCTGTTTGAGTATCCTTTTGAAAGGAGCAGGTATGAGAATCCTTTTTGTTGAAGACGATGAAGATCTTGGAGAAGTTGTCAAGTATAATCTTGAGAAAGAGAAATTTATCGTTGATTGGGTAAAAGACGGCAAAGAAGCTCTTGAAAAAGCTCTGAAGGACACCTACGATTTAATAATCCTTGATATAATGCTTCCTGGAGTAGATGGCACACATATATGTAAAGCTTTAAGAGAAAAGGAAAAAACAAAAGAAACTCCTATAATAATGTTAACTGCCCTGTGTGATGAAGACACAAAAGTAAAAAGCTTTTCTTACGGAGCTGATGATTATGTAACAAAACCTTTCAGTATAAAAGAATTAATCGCAAGGATCAAAGCAATAGCAAGAAGATGGAAAATATCAACTGAAGAAAAACTAAAATTTAAAGGTATAACCCTTGACGAAACTACCAAACAGGTTGAGATTGATGGAGAAAGTCTACCGCTGACAAAAACCGAATATCAGCTTTTAAAAACATTTTTATCAAATCCCAACAAAGTTTTCTCAAGAGAAGAACTACTTGAAAAAATCTGGGGAAAAGAACATAAAGAACATACAAGAACCCTTGATGTTTACATAAGCAGATTAAGGAAAAAGCTCGGGCAATACGGAAAATATCTTAAAACACTTCCAAGACTCGGATATAAACTTTCAGCGGAGGAATAAATGAAAATAGTTGACCTTAGAAAATCAAACTGGGAAAGTGATCCTGACCTTAACAGAATTAAAAACAGAGGGCAGGGACTTGAAGGGAAATATGCCCAATCTGTTCTTGAAATAATAGAAAATGTAAGAAAATACGGAGATACTGCTGTTTTTGGATATGCAAAAAAATTTGATAGGGTTGATCTTACACCTGAAAATGTAAAAGTATCTGAAATAGAAATAGAAGAAACTTTTAAAAAAGTTGAGCCTGAAGCTGTTGAAGCTATAAAACTTGCGGTTGAAAGAGTAAAAAGATTTCATGAACATCAGAAAGAGAATTCCTATTTTGTGACAGAAGACGGAATGGTTTTAGGACAAAAAGTTACTCCCCTTGATAGTGCCGGAATCTATGTTCCCGGAGGAAAAGCATCATACCCTTCTTCTGTAATTATGAATGCGGTGCCTGCAAAAGTTGCAGGAGTTAAAAAAGTTATTATGGTGACACCTGCTATCGGTTCTCTGAAAGTTAATCCCTACTCCCTTGTAGCTGCAAAGTTATCAGGTGTTGATGAAATATACAGAGTTGGTGGAGCACACGGAGTTGCGGCAATAGCGTTTGGAACAGCTTCTATTCCAAAAGTTGATAAGATTGTTGGTCCTGGCAACATCTACGTTGCACTTGCAAAGAAATTTCTATTTGGCCAGGTTGACATAGATATGGTAGCAGGCCCAAGTGAAATTCTCATAATAGCTGATGAAACAGCAAATCCTGAATGGGTTGCAGTTGACCTTTTATCTCAGGCTGAACACGACGAACTTGCTGGTTCATTCCTTGTAACCCACGATGAAAAAACAGCCTTTGAAACAGTAGAAAAAGTAAACGAACTTCTTAAGAAACTAAAAAGAAAAGAGATAGCAAAAAAATCTATAGAGAATTTTGGCACCGTATTTTTAACCGAAAATGTAAAACATTCCTGTGAAGTGGCAAATGTTATAGCACCAGAGCACCTTGAAGTCGCCACAAAGGAACCGTTTGCACTTCTTGACAACATTAAAAACGCTGGTGCTATATTCCTTGGACACTATACATGTGAATCTCTTGGAGATTATCTTCTTGGACCAAACCACGTTCTCCCAACAGGTGGAAGTGCAAAATTCTTTTCCCCTCTTGGTGTTTACGACTTTATTAAAAGAAGTTCTATTCTTTACGTAAGCAAAGAAGGTTTTGAAAAAGTTTCCTCTTTCACAGCTTTACTTGCTGATATAGAAGGGCTTGAAGCCCACGGATTAGCGGCAAGAATAAGAGATGAAAAGAAAATAAAAGTTGCTCAAAAAGCTGATAACTAATAGAAAGAGGACTGCATGAAACACCTTATATCATGTAAAGAACTAACGAAAGAGGAAGCCCTGAACCTGATAAACACAGGATTTAAAATCAGAGAAGCTTTAAGAAAGGGAAGAAAAAAATTTACAGCATTAAGAGGCAACTGTGTTGTTAACCTATTCTTTGAAGCAAGCACAAGAACAAGAACATCTTTTGAAAAAGCTGGAAAATTTCTTTCAGCAGATGTTATCAACATCTCAGCATCTGCAAGCAGTGTAAAAAAGGGAGAAACTTTAATAGATACCGTTAAAAACCTTGATATGATGCATCCTGACATAATAGTTCTACGCCATGCCTGTGAAGGTGCATGTAATACAATAATCCCTTACATAGATGCAGGAATAGTAAATGCAGGAGACGGATGCCACGAACATCCATCTCAAGCACTCCTTGATGCAATGACAATAATAGAAAATAAAGAAACCGTTGAAGGGCTGAATATAGTAATAGCAGGTGATATTGTTCACAGCAGAGTTGCCCGCTCTGACATTATCCTTTTTCAAAAACTTGGAGCAAACCTTTTCATATTCGGTCCTTCAACAATGATGCCAAGATATCCTGATGCTTTAGGAGTAAAGGTTCTATCTTCGTTTGAAGAAGTTGCAGAGATTGCAGATGTATTAATTCTTTTAAGAATCCAGCTTGAAAGACTTAACGCAAAAAAAGTGTTCCCATCTCTCAGAGAATACAGTAAATTTTTTGGACTCAATAAAAAAAGACTTGAAATGATGAAAAAAGATGCCATCGTAATGCATCCTGGACCTGTAAACAGAGGAGTAGAAATCAACAACGATGTTATCACATCTTCAAAATCTGTAATTTTTGAGCAGGTTGAAAACGGACTTGCTATCAGAATGGCCATTCTTACAACCCTATGTAATAAAAAAGAAAAACTGCTGGAGGAGATAGATGCGTAAACTTACACTCATCACATTACCACTTCTTTTTGTTATATCCTGCGGTCAGAGTGGTGTTTTAAACAAAGACCTTATCTATAAAGCAAAAGAGAAAGGGGCACCTGGAGATGTTGTCTTCAGCCATGTGTATCACGTTAAAGTAAAAAAACAGAAATGCTCTTCCTGCCATCCTGAATTGTTTAAAAAGAAATTCGGATATGACAAAATCACAATGCAGTTAATATGGGAAGGAAAATCCTGCGGTGCATGTCACAATGGACAGAAAGCTTTCAGTGCCAAAGACAAAAACCAGTGTATCAGATGTCACAGTATAAAGTAAGGAGAAAGGTTTATGGACAGCCTTTTGATAAAAGGAGCTTACATCGTTGACCCGGCCCAAAACATTGAAGAGAAAAGAGATGTTTTAATAGAGAACGGTAAAATAGTTAAAACAGAAAAAAACATTCCAGAAAGTCAGGCATCCAGAATCGTTGATGTAGAAGGTCTAATTCTTACGCCGGGCTTTATAGATATCCACACTCATCTTAGAGACCCGGGATATGAATGGAAAGAGGATATAGAAACAGGAAGCCTTTCTGCTGTAGCCGGCGGTATTACATCTTTGTGCTGCATGGCAAACACTGACCCTGTTAATGACAATCCTTCTGTAACAAGATATATTATAGAAAAAGCCAGAAAAGTTAATCTTTGTGATATTTTTCCTGTAGGTGCATTAACTAAAGGTCTTAAAGGAGAAGAGATAGCAGAAATAGGACAGATGGTTGAAGCCGGTATTGTGGCTGTCTCAGATGATGGAGAAGTCCCTCAGGATACAAAACTTTTAAGAAACGCCTTTGATTACGCTAAAAGTTTTGGAATTCCTGTTCTATGTCACAGTGAAGATAAAACACTTTCAGCCGGTGGCCATATGAATGAAGGTTATCTATCTACAATCCTTGGGATTCCCGGCATACCACCTGAAGCTGAAGAGATAGGAACAGCAAGAGACATAATGATCGCAAAAATGACAGGAGCCAAAATTCACATCTGCCACGTATCAACAAAAGGTGCGCTTGAGATTATCAAAAAAGCAAAAGAAGAAGGAGTAAAAGTAACCTGTGAAATAACCCCCCATCATTTTTCTCTTACAGAAGCGGCCGTAAAAACATTTGACACAAACGCAAAGATGGCTCCACCTTTAAGAACAGAAGATGATGTTAAAGCGTGTAAAAACGCTCTTTTTGAAGGAGTTGCAGATGTAATAGCAACAGACCACGCTCCCCACTCAAAAGATGAGAAAATGGTGGAATTTACCAATGCCCCTTACGGTATCATAGGATTTCCAACACTTCTGCCCCTTTCCTTAAATCTTGTAAGAGAAGGAATCCTCACCCTCTCCCAGATGGTAGAAAAACTTACAATCAATCCCGCAAAAGTAATAAACATGAAAGAGATAGGTTCTTTAAAACCGGGTAACCGTGCTAATATCACTATTTTTGATCCGGAAGAAGAGTTTACCCTTACAGAAGAGATGATATTTTCAAAAAGTAAAAACACACCATTTCTTAACCAAAAACTTAAAGGAAGGGTGAAATTGACTATTAAAAATGGTAAAATAGTATATAATAATTTATAAAATGAGGTGATTTATGCAGGGAGGTTCTCCTTTTGATATTTTCTGGCTTCTAATTATTTTCTTCTCTTTATGGCCACTCTTCCAGCAAAAAAACATTGAGTGGGCAAGATTAAGACTTATAAAGAAAATTGAAGAAAAAAGGAAATCAAGAGTAATAACAATGATACACCGCCAGGAAAGGCTCGCTTTTATGGGTTTTCCACTTATGAAATTTATAACAATAGAAGATTCAGAAAGAATCTTAAGAGCCATCAGAATGACACCGGACGATATGCCGATAGATCTTATAATTCACACTCCTGGCGGACTTGCACTTGCAGCAACTCAGATAGCATCAGCTTTAACAAAGCACAAAAGTCCTGTGAGAGTTATAGTACCCCACTACGCAATGTCAGGCGGAACTCTCATAGCCCTTGCTGCAGATGAAGTTATAATGGATCCCAATGCTGTTCTCGGACCTCTTGACCCGCAGTTGGGACAGTTCCCGGCTCCATCCATTGTAAAAGCCTTTAAAATGAAAAAAGATAACCTTAAAGATGAAACTCTAATCCTCGCTGATGTTGCCGAGAAAGCCTTAAACCAGATGAAAAATACTATTAAAAATATTTTACTTGTCAAAGGATATAAAGAAAATAAGGCAAAGGAGATAGCTGAACTTTTAACCTGCGGTTATTGGACTCACGATTATCCTCTTACTGTTGATGTTTTGAAAGAGATAGGGATAAATGTAAAAACTGATGTTCCTGATGAAGTTTATGACCTGATGGAACTTTATTACCAGCCGGGATTAACAAGTTCTGTTCAGTATATTCCTGTACCTTACGGAGAACCAAAAAAAGAAAACATTCCCATAAAGAAACCTCATTAGGAGAGAAAATTGATAAAAGTAGGAGATAAGGTCGCATATCCTCCCCACGGAGTGGGAGTGGTTGAGGGAGAAGAGAAAAGACAGATAGGAGATAAAAAAATAATATTTTTCCGAATCAAGATTCTTGGCAAAAACATGTCTGTTCTCGTTCCAGAAACTGTAATTGAAACATCCGGTATCAGGCCTGTTTTAAGCAAAGAAGAGGTAGAAGAGATTTTTCACTTTTTAGCAGAAGTTCCCTCAGACATAAGCAACAAATGGACTGTAAGACATAGACTTAATGTTGATAGAATAAAAACCGGCGAAATAAAAGAACTTGCAATTGTTGTTAGAAATCTCTCTTATAGAACAAAAGATAAAGAGCTTTCATACTCAGAAAAAAGAATGTTTGAAGATGCTTTTGAAAAACTCTCCGAAGAGATAGCCTTATCACTTGGAAAAGATATAAAGGAAATTAAGAAGAAAATCAGGAAAATTTTAAAAGAGGTAAAAAGTAAATGAATATCCAGCGTCTTATAGGCGTATTTTTCATATTTCTCCTTTTAGTTTCAACACTAATTTTTAGAAATTACGGATTTACTTCTACCCAATCAATGTTCATTGGTATTCTAATAACAGCCTCGGCAGTTTTACTCTACACATTTGTATTTCATCAGAAAAAATTCAAACTCAGGGGACTTGTAGTATTCTGCGCAGGTTTTTTCCTTGGCCTCTATCTTGCCAAAGGAATCACAATATCCCTTTATGCAATATTTACAAATTTTCCTTACCTTCAGGAGATTCTTTATCTGACTCTTCCTTACCTTTTCGGATTTGCTTTTCTTGAACTTATAGGAGACAAACCTCTGTCAGAAATATGGAAGGGGGAATCTGGACTTTACGCAACAGTAAAAGTGCTTGATACAAGCGCATTGATAGACGGAAGAATTGTTGAAGTTATAAAACTTGGTTTTGTAGAAGGAAAAATAGTTATTCCAAGATTTGTTCTTGAAGAATTACAGTATCTTTCAGACTCAACAGACCCTAATACACGGACAAAAGGGAAAAAAGGACTTGAGCAGGTAGCTTATCTTAAAGGAATAAAAAAACCACCTGTAGAAATTTACGAAAAAGACCTTCCCCGTATTAAAGAGGTTGACGCCAAACTCGTTGAACTGTGTAGGTTACTAAAGGCAAAGCTTATAACAACAGATTACAACCTTAATAAAGTTGCTTCAATCAAAGGAGTAGAGATATTAAACGTAAACGACCTTGCAAACGCATTAAAGCCTGTTGTTGCTGTTGGTGAAGAGCTTGTAGTTTTTGTAATAAAAGAAGGAAAGGAGAAAGAACAGGGAGTGGGATATCTTGAAGATGGAACTATGGTTGTTGTTGACGGTGGAAAAGCATACATAGGACATAAAGTAAAAGGTGTAGTTAACAACGTTCTTCAAACATCCTCAGGAAAAATTATATTTATAAAGCCAAAAGAGGTAATTAAGTGAGATACGCTATTATCCCTGCAGCCGGAAAAGGAAAGAGATTCGGTAAGAAAAAGCAGTTTGTGAAAGTTAACGGAAAAACAATTATTCAATTTACGGTTGAAGTTTTTGAAAAAAGTGAATTTATAGATAGAGTTGTTGTTGTTGCACCGGAAGATGCTATAAAAGAGATGGAAAAAGAGCTTGAACATTTTTCAAAAGTTGAAGCAGTAGTTAAAGGAGGATGTGAGAGACAGTCCTCTGTTTTAAATGGATTGAAAGCTATTGAAGGAAAATGTAAAGAAGTTATCGTTCATGACGGTGTAAGACCACTGGTGACAAAAAAACTCATATCTGAACTTTTTGGAGCCTATCAGGATTACGGAGTTGAAGGCGTTATAACGGCAGTAAAACCTAAAGACACTATAAAAGTGGTTGGTGCTAACCTTGAAGGAAATGATAGCCTTGTTATAAAAACTCTAAACAGAGAAAGGCTTATTTTAGTTCAAACGCCACAACTTTTTAACTATGAAGTCCTATACCGTTGCCACAAGAAAGCATTTGAAGAAGGATTCTGGGGAACAGATGACGCTTCCCTTCTGGAACACTACGGACACACAGTGGTGGCAATAAAAGGAGATTACAGAAACATAAAGATCACAACTCCTGAAGATATGGAAATCTTCAAAATCTTCCTTTCACAGATTAAAAGATTTGATTAAACTATAGATTAACTTCTCATTAACTTTTTCGTGTATAATCCTACAACAAAACAACTGGAGGTAGCAGATGGCTGTAGAAAGAACCCTTGTAATTGTAAAACCTGATGCAGTAAAGAAAAACGCTGTTGGAGACATTATAAGAATACTGCAAGAAAACGACCTGAAGCTTTTAGCTTTAAAAATGATTCACATGTCTAAAGAGGAAGCAAAAGGCTTTTATATCGTTCATAAAGATAGACCTTTCTATGATGAGCTAACAGATTTTATGTCTTCAGGTCCCTGCGTTCCTATGGTATTTGAGGGAGAAAACGCTATCGCAAAGGTAAGAGAAATCATCGGAGCAACAGACCCTGCAAAAGCAGAAGAAGGAACTATAAGGAAAAAATACGGAACAGATGTTGGAAGAAACGCTGTTCACGCTTCAGACTCTGTTGAATCTGCAAATTACGAAATTCCTTACTTTTTCAGTGCTCTTGAAATTCACAATCTATAAACTTTTAAAGGCGGCTCTATGCCGCCTTTTCTGGAGTTAAGTCTTATGAAAGATTTCCCTGGAATACCGTCAGAAACAAAAGAAAGATTATGTAAAAAAGCGAAAGATAAGGGAAAAACAAAAACTGTTGAGTATTTTGTATTTGAAGATATGCTTGATACAGGAGAAACTTTAATATCCCGCTCCATAGAAGAATCGGGGTTTACCATCTTCACATATCATCTTTTAAAAAAAAGCAAAAACATATTTAAAAAATGGGATAAAATAGACCTTGGTTGTTTTATAGGTTTTAAAAAGGGAATTCTTTTAAAATTTGAAGATTTAAACTTTGCCATAAAAGAACTTGAAAATTTCACTCTTCTTGTTGAAGCAGTTGAAATAGAAACAGGTGCAATTATAAACTTTAACTTAATAAATGTTTCAGACTTACCAAAAGCTTTAAAGTATGAAGTACCAGTCAGAATAGCTTTATTTTCCGAAACAGAAAACCTTCTTCCAGAATCTCCTAAATCACCGATAGAAAAAGAGTGTATAGTCAAACTCATAAAGCTGGCTCTAAAAGGTATGGGAAAAGCAATAGATAAACTTGAAAAACTCCTTCCTGACGAAAACGTTTCATTGCTTCTTAAAAGAATTAGAAGAAACCCTGAAAACTACTTTAAATCTGTAATCCTTCACACATCTAAAGAAAAATACACAATAATCGGAAAAGTGATTCAGGTAGAAGAAACTGAAATTCAAGGAATTGAGCTTTTTCACATGAAAATCGCCGTTGAAAATTTTCTCCTATCAGTAATTACAAAAAAAACATTCAAAGCAGGCGAAAGAGTTAAACTATTTGGAAAACTCACCGGGTATTACGACCAAGCCTAACTACCGTTCCTTTCATTTCCTTTAGAGAAATTAAACTTCCAGAAATAACTATAAGCAACGCTTCGATAATCTGATTTACCGCTGGTACTGGTATCTGATTTAAAAAAAGATATGCAAGAATGGTGGCAAAAACTATATCAAGGTATTGCAGAATGGAAGCTAAAGAAACAGAGATATAACTTAACGCATCATACCACAGAAAAAGAGCAAGAGCCGTATGAACAACTCCTGCTACAATAACAACTATTAGACTTTTAAAACTTAATCCCCACTTGCCTAAAAATAGGAAAGGAAAAGTAATAAAAACGGATATCAATATCTGCCATCCTGTAATTACAGTAGCTTTATGATAAAAAGTAGCTATTTTTGAAAAAAATCCAAGTAAACCGTAACTTAAAGCAGCAAGAAAAGCAATTAAAATCCCTTTACTAAATGTTAAGCTCCCACTACTAATAAATATTCCTATAAATGCTAAAACAACAGAAAGAACAACGAAAAAATCAACCTTCTCATTTAAAAATATTGATGCAAGAAGTATTGAAATTATCGGTCCTGCATAGTAAATAGTAACTACAGTTGCCACATCTATCACTTTAATTGCCCAGAAAAAGAACACCCAATTAACACCAAGCATAATACCACTTAAAAGTAATGGCCAGAAAGGCTTTACCTTGAAGAACTCTTTTAACGAAATATGTTTGAGAACAAAAAAGAAAATAAAAGGAAGAGCGAAAAGCACTCTGAAAAAGACAAAGATAGCACTTGGCAATCCTGACCATATACCCATAAGAGGAACACTTCCCCATATGAAAGTTGCTCCTAACATTTCAATAAAGCCTTTCGTTCTCATGAAATTAAATAACACCTTTTGTGGAAGGAATTTCTCCCATCATATCAGGATCTATCCTGACAGCCTGCTTTAAACTTCTTGCAACAGCTTTAAAAGTCCCTTCCGCCATGTGGTGAAGATTCAGTCCGTAAAAAAGATTTATATGTAAATTACACTTTAAGGCAAAAGAAAAGGATTTCCAGAACTCCCGCCACAGGTCAAACTCTATACCTTTTAAAACAGCCATCTCAGGAAACCCGTTATAGACAAAGTAAGGTCTGCCGGAAAGGTCAACAGCAACCATTACAAGACTTTCATCCATCGGCAAGGTGCAACTTCCATATCTGTTTATGCCCCTTTTATCCCCAAGAGCATTTCCTACAGCTTTGCCAAGAACAATTCCAACATCCTCAATAAGATGATGGTGGTCAACATCAACATCTCCCGAAGCCCACACCTCAATATCAAATCTTCCGTGTTTTGCAAAAAGTTCCAGCATGTGAGTGAGAAAAGGTATATCGGTTTTAACCTTATATTCCCCTTTACCATCAAGGTTTATCTTTATTTTTATCTCCGTCTCTCCTGTTTTTCTCTTTACTTCACCTGTTCTCAAAACATACCTCCCGTTTCTGACAAGAAATAACGATTATTTTCAGATTTTACTATACCTTTTGATTCCATCTCAAAAAGAAGCGTTATAGCTTCACAGTAGGAAAGGCCACTTTCAGCAATTATCTTATCAATATGAGCATCTCCTTTTAAAAGAACATTAATAATCGGTTGATAAGCCTCATCAATTTCCACCTTATTGATTTTTTTCTGCGAACTTTGCTTTAAATAAGGTAAATCTTCAAAAATCTGCTCAAAATCTGTAAGCGGAGTTGCTCCTGCTCTTAAAAGTCTATTACTTCCCCTGCTGTAAATTGAGTCTACATTTGCCGGAACAACAAAAAGCTCCCTTCCCTGCTCCACAGTAAATTGAGCTGTAATCAAAGCACCACTGTTTTCATTTGCCTCAATAACCACAGTAGCAAGGGCTAAACCGCTTATTATCCTGTTCCTTCGCGGAAAATTCTCTCTTGAAGGAGAAGTTCCAAAAGGAAACTCTGAAATTACAGCTCCACCCTTTTCAATGATAGCTTTTCTTAAATTTGAATTTCCTGCAGGATAATCAACATCTATTCCACAACCAAGAACAGCATAAGTAATCCCGTCAGATTCAACAGCACCTTTATGAGCTGCTGTGTCTATACCGTAAGCAAGACCGCTGACCACAGCTATTTCATGAGAAGATAAAAACTTTGCAAGCTGATAAGCTATCTTCCTACCGTAAGAAGAACATTTCCGTGAACCCACTATAGCAACAGCAGAAGACTTTCCTATCTCACCTTTCACATAGATAATCGGCGGAGGATGAGGAATTGTTTTAAGTTGAGAAGGATAATCCGGAGAGGTTATCGGGATAATACTAACTCTTAGCTTTTCAGCTTTTTCAATTTCAGCCCTTGCTCTATCTAAATCCGGCTCAAACTTTCCGGATTTATAAGCTATTTCAAAAGAACCGAACTCACAAATTATCCTTTCTATGGTCTTAAATCCTATTCCTCTTTTTAAGTAAAAACCAAGAGCGTAAAGAGTTTCTTTATCCATAAATCTATCCCTTAACTATTTTTACAGGTTCAATATTCCCGGAAACAACAATTTTCCCATCAATAACACCAAATACCCCTGAAATTTTAGAATTTGTAAGTTTTTTTGAAACTTCCGCCATCTCTTCAACAGTTCTTGAATTTGCAATATAGGTAGCGGCACAATCTGCAACAATAGGGTCTTTATCAATAGCTGTAGCAACAACACTATTGCCCAAACTCAAAGAGTGACCTATCTTGCTGGAAGAGCTGCAAACCCCCCATTTTCCAGGTGGAATTTTAAGTCCAATGTTTTTATCTATCTTATCAATCCCTGTAAATAACTTTAACACTCTATCTTTTGAAGACGAAAGATATACATCTCCCCCATTTTCAATTATGTACTCACAAATTCCATAACTTTCAAGCTTTCTACCTATAAAAAAATTTACCGCTCCAGCAACACCCGCCATAGGTCCAACTCCAATTTTTTCCGAAGCACTTATCATCAATCTTACAATTTCTGGAACCATTAAACCAACAGGCTTTATCGGCTCAAGACTTTTCAAAAACTCAGGCTGCACCTCAATATACCTTAAAAGCTCTTCCCTTAAAACAATCAAATACTCAGTCAGCTCTACCTTAATGTTTTCAGTTACAGCAGACCTGTCTAAAATATTTATCCATAGATTACTCTCACCTGCACTAATCTCAAAAGAAACACCTTCAGTCTTAACAAACTCCCTATAAAATCTCTTTTCCGGCCTTATCTTTTTCATCCTTTCTTTTTCATAAGTTCAGAAATCTCTTTTGAACGTTTATAAGCTGCAAACACCGCCTCTATAAAAGCAGACCTTACAGCCTTTTCCTCAAGTTTAACAATTCCCTCAGCAGTTGTCCCTGCAGGAGACATTACACTATCCTTTAAAATTTCTGGATGTTCCCCTTTAAGTACAAGTGCAGCAGCACCTTTAACAGTTTGAGCAGCCAGCTTTATCGCTTTATCTCTTGGTAATCCAGCCCTGACACCTCCATCAGCGAGAGCTTGAATCATAAGAAAAACAAATGCCGGGCCACTCCCAGCAAGCCCTGTTACAGCATCCATAAGATACTCTTCAACCTTCACAACTTCTGCAATATTTTTAAACAAACATTCAAAAAACTCACAATCTTCCATCTCAACATTTGAATTTATACAGTAGCCTATCGTTCCCTCTTTTATTTTCACAAGAATATTTGGCATGGCACGAATTATTTTTTTATTGCTTCCGATAATTGACTCAATAGACCCAATTGAAAGACCAGCTACAACACTTATAAAGAGCTGAGTGCTGAGAATAACCTCTCTAAGCTCCTCAAGAACAAGTTCTGCAATCTGAGGCTTTACTACAAGAACAACAATATCAGAAATAGCTGCAACCTCAGTATTAAGCAAATATGTGTTAACTTTATATCTTTCCTTTAAATATTTTAGCCTCTCTTCACTGATATCAGAAACATTTATCTTTTCAGGTTTTACTGTTTCTGAATCTATTAAAGCTGATATAATTGCTTCTGCCATTTTACCGCCACCTATAAAACCGACACTTGCATTCATAATTCCTC
This sequence comes from Desulfurobacterium atlanticum, assembly GCF_900188395.1. Taxonomy (NCBI): domain Bacteria; kingdom Pseudomonadati; phylum Aquificota; class Aquificia; order Desulfurobacteriales; family Desulfurobacteriaceae; genus Desulfurobacterium; species Desulfurobacterium atlanticum. Next base: position 71,732 of record NZ_FZOB01000002.1, read on the forward strand.
CGCATATTTTATTTTAAGCACAATAAGAATACCAAAAAAGCCCGGGTGGCGGAACTGGCAGACGCGAGGGATTCAAAATCCCTTGGGCGCAAGCCCGTGCGGGTTCGATTCCCGCCCCGGGCACCATCCTAAATCCCTTGAAAAAAAGAGCTTCAGCAAACTTCAGAAAAACTTTACTGATTGTAAAGGATAAGCACATTCTCCTTACTCCCTTCCTAACAACCCCAACTTATTAACCACTTAACCACACCAAAAACATTCTTTGCTTTTTAATAGTATGCCGTATAGGTTAAAATTATCTATACACATAGGAGGGAATTTTAAAAACAAAAATGGCTTTCAGATTAGATAAGAATCTCGTAAAAAGGAATCTAAAGATTTTTCTGTTTCAGAAGTTCCTGTGCTTCCTGTTGAAAAACTATTACAAGTATTAAAATTAAGAACTGAAAAACAAGCAAAATTAAAATAAGCAACTTTTATAGATAAAGAAGCTTTGTGAAAGGAGAAATATGGACAGATGAGAAACTTTGAAATTAGTAGATTTAATCTTGCTATAGAATTGATTAGCAATAGTTAGGGGGGAAGAAAACATGCTCAAATCTATAGGTGAACTGTTATATGAAAAAAAACCGTTCTACGTTCCATTCTATCAAAGAGGATATAGATGGGAGAAAGAACACGTCTTAGCTTTACTAAATGATTTGTATAGTTTCTACATAGAATCAACAGACACGTCTAATGCAAAAGTTACATATTATTCGTTGCAACCTTTAGTTATAAAAAATGAGGAAGTTAAGTATACAGTTGTAGATGGACAACAAAGATTAACTACAATTTTCATTATACTAAAGGCTTTTGAGAATTTTATCAATAGAAAGGAACGAAAATTTTCCATAATTTACGACAGAGAAGGCAGTAAAGAGTTTTTAGAAAACATTCACAATGAAACCAAGGAAAAGGCAGAAGAAAACGCAGACTTCTGGTACATGTATAATGCATATAAGGCAGTATTAAGCTGGATAAAAGGTGAGAATATACGTAATAAAAAGTTTAACGAGGATGAAATAGAAGAATTTATGAATTTTATAAAAAGAGGAAAACGTGAATTTGATGGAAGAGATATTAATAAAAATATCCGATTTATCTGGTACGAATTACCTCAAGATGAAGACGAATTTGAGGTTTTTATAAGATTAAACATAGGGAAAGTTCCTCTTACAGATGCAGAGTTAATAAAATCTTTTCTGGTTTCTCAAGGAAGAGACGAAGAAGAAAGATATGCAATATCAAAAGAATGGAATGATATGGAATATACCCTCAGAGACAACGAATTTTATGGTTTCATATCAAGTGAGGATTTAAAGAACAGGATTGAAATTGTCTTTCAGATTTTTTTGCAGAAGCCTTCATATAAGAAATATGAGCTGTATGAGGAATTGATAAGAAAATTTGAAGACGAATATAAGAAAGACATTAAGAGTCTCTGGAAAGATATAAAAGCAATATTTGGAATGCTTAGATTCTGGCATCAGGATAGGGAATTTTACCATTTAATAGGATTTTTGATTTCCCTGAGAAGCAAGGAAAAAAGGATGAGCATAGTAGATATTTACAAACTGTATGAAAAATCAACAGATAAGAAGGATTTCAGAAAAAAACTGATTGAGGAAATAAAATCTAAAACAAAATTTGAAAAACTTTTAGAACTTTATGAGATTATAGATAACGAAGATTTTAAGGAAAAAATAAAGGAGTATTATGACTTAACTTATGGTACTTCTTATAAGAATAAAACTATAGAAGACTTACTGCTTCTATTTAATATAGCAACATTGATTAATTCCTCTAAAGATTCCTACATAAAATTTTCATTTTATAAGTTTAATAACGACAGATGGAGCCTTGAACATATAACTCCGAGAACAGATAAGCTTAAACAAGATATAAGGAAGGTTATAGAAGAGATTAAAAAACTGAAATTATCAGACATTGAAATTCCTAAAAACGAGGAAGAGTGGGAAAGTTTTATTGGAGAAAAATTTATTGATGAATTCTTCAAAGAAGACGAGAACAAAGACTTACTTTTTAACCTGACTCTTTTACCCAGGAGCTTAAATTCAGCTATAAAAAATAATATTTTTCTTGTGAAGAGAAACCAAATAATAGAATTTGATAGGAAAGGAGAATTTATTCCAATAGCAACCAAAAATGTATTTTTGAAGTATTACAGTGATTTTAGCAAGCATAGCTGTGATATGAAAAAATGGAGTATAGAAGATGCTAAAAACTACCTTAAAAATATGATAGAAAGTATAAAATCTTTGCTGGGGGAGAGCAATGAATAATTTTCAGTATTTTGAGAAAATAGAGATACCTATAATCCAGAGAGATTACGTTTTGGGTCGTGATGATGCAAAAGAAATTAGAAAAAAATTTTTAAATGACTTGTTCAATGCTCTGGAGAATAATGAAGTATTCCATTTAGACTTCGTATATGGGCAATATAACAATGGAACTTTTATTCCTATTGATGGACAACAGAGGCTTACTACTTTATTCTTACTATATTGGTATTTTGCAAGAAAGGAAAATAAAAATTATAAAGTTGACTTTAAATATAGAACAAGAAAATCTGCAGAAGAATTTTGCGAATTTTTATGGGAAGTGAAAGATATTGACTTTTCGCAAGATAAAATCTCAAGTCAGTTAAAAAATCATAAAAAATTCATACCTTTTTGGGAATTTGATCCAACGGTAGAATCTATGCTTATAGTTCTGGATGAAATACATAAAAGAGGGAAATATAAAGAATATTTTGACAAATTGGAAAAAATTACATTTTCCATTTTTGAACTTGATATTATGGATAAGCAGGCTGAAGAGCTCTATAGAAAGATGAATTCAAGAGGGAAAGTTTTGACGGAACTTGAAAACTTTAAAACAATCTATGAACAAATTGCATATAAAGAAGGTATATGGAAATACAAACAAATAGCTGAAAAATTTGAAAAAAATTGGAGTAATTTTTTTTGGAAATATAAGGATGAAAACTACCTTATTGATAATCCATTTATGAACCTAATAAGATTTATTACTGAAATGAGGTCTTATGAAAATGGAAAAAACTATGAAGATGTAAATATTTATAGTTTTAATTATTTGAGGGAATTTTATAAGAGTAAAGATAATTTTTCACTTTTAGAAGAGTGTTTGGATAATCTTAAAAGGATTGAAAGTGTTTCTAAATACATTGAGGGAAAATTTATCTTTTTTGGAAAGAATGAAAGGATAAATTTATTTGTGGAAGTATTAAGAAATTATGATAATATGACGAACACTAATAAAATATTAGCTTACTTGATGATAAAAGCTGTTTTGAAGATTACAGACATTGAGAAAGACTTAAATAGAGTACTTGATTTGTTAAGGATATCAAGAAATGATCTACATAGACAGAGAACTCTAAAAAGGGGGAAGATAGAATATACTTTAACTATAGAAAACAAAGATATTCCTCAGCTCATTAAAGGTTATATGCCTTTGATAAAAAATATAAAAGATAAAGACCCTTATGAAAAATTGTTAGAGATAACCCCAAGAACAGAATCACTAAAACATGAGAAGGAAAAGGCTGAGTTAATAATAAAACATGGAGTAAAACAGGAAATTCATCAGTTAGAAGATTTTAAATATTTAAAAGGAGATCTAAGAATATTTTTAAGTAATAAATGTAATTTCATTAAAGATAAAGCTGAAAGAATGAAGTTTATAAATAAAAAATTCATTTCATTATTTAACAATCCTGACAATTTAATATGCAGAGCATTGTTAGCCATAGGTGATTATAGCATTTGGTTGGGAACAGTATGTAGAGGAGACAAGTATTTCTTTGGGCAGAAAGGATACTGGGAGATTTTCTTTACCTATAAAGCAAGACAAATAAAGGTTTCGGGAGACAAGGAAGAATTTGAGAAGAGAGCAGAACTATATTCTCAGTTTTTCAGCAAACTACAAAATAAATCTCTTCAGGAAATTATAGATGAAAAACTCCATAACTATGAAAATAGGAATAAAGATTGGATTTACTATTTCTTGAAGTATCCAATTATACTATCGAATCTTAATGATAAAAATCTTAAGAATGTATTTGGTTGGGTACAGGCATGGGAAGAAAACGCTAATTTAAATACAGGTTTTATTGAAAAACTCGAAAAAGAAACGCAAATCACAAGCTATCACATTAATGTAATTTTACTTGCCCTGTTGAATGAGCTGTTAGATAATCTGGATGAATTTCAAGATTTAAGTAAATATTTACATAACGATAATAATTGTTCAACTTACCTAGTCTACAAAGATAAAAAGATAGAAATAAGTAGTGATAAAATCATTGTTGATGGCAAAGAGATACCTTTGTATGAAAATAAAGATGCTGTAGATAAAGCAAAAGTTTTATTGACCAGTTCAATTGATCTTTAAAGAGGCTATATTAAAATATCAAGTATAAAAGATTTTAAGACAGAATTATGGAAAAGGAAATGAATATTACCTTTTATAAAAGGAAACTTCTCTCTTTTAAAGAGGAACTGGAGAAAAAGTATGGAGTTGAGATGGACCCCAAAAACTGCTCCATACCCTTAGCTAAAAATTTTAGCCAAGGGGGAGTCCGATAGGAAAGAGAAAGAACTTCTTGCCAGAATTTAAAGCCAAGGTAGCTATTGAAGCTATCAAGAAGATAGGCTACACCAAACACTTGGTTATCGAACACCAGATGAGGTTTATTATAGGAAAGAGGTATTAACTACGAATGATAGAATAGTGGTGCGACATTAGGGATCCATCTCAAACAGTGAAACACATTAAAAGACTGCTTTTTATTGTGAGTTTCATTGGAAGGGAAGAACGAGATACTTCAAAATTCAATCTATCACTGATGGGACAAAGAAAATTTTCTTTAATAAACAAAACCAAATAACCATAGGGAAATTCTGTTTCCTGAACCAATTTCTATTTCGTCAATTGCAAGATAAGAGTTTTCTATGTCTTTTATTTCTTTTTGAGTCAAATCAACGGTTATCCTGAAGGAGCCATGGGCAAAGTGATAAAACTTGTCAGTGATCATGGAAGTCAACCTACGAGTAAAAGTTTTATGAAATTCTGTTCAGAACCTGGGATAAAGCAAATACTTGCAAGCTATAACAATCCGAAGGGGAATGCAGAGACTGAAAAGATGATAAGGACTATTAAAGAAGAGGTTATCTGTGTTAATGAATTTGACAGCCTGGATGAAGCAAGGGAAAAAATAAAGGGATTCATAGAGTTTTACAACAGGGAGTATCCTCATTTAGCTATTGGTTATAAATCTCCTTCTCTTTGTTTTAAGAAATGGATGGAAAAAGAAGGAGGTGAAAAAGTTGCATAGGGAACTTAACAAATTTTCTGATTTTTGGTCTTGATTTTTGGAGAGCAGTACAAGGTTGAAGAAGATTGCAGATTTAAAAAATTATCTAGCTTTTTGGGATTAAATACAAGAGTTTATCCTTTAATTATCTCACTGGAACTTAAGGGATGATTAGACAATTCAATAATAAATATTATTGAAACATTAGATCTGAGAGTTTACAAAATACGGGGAACAGATCCACGAGCAAAACTGTACCGAGAAGTTATATCTCATATAAAAACACATATAAATCTTGAAAATACAAAAACTGGAATTATTTCATTTATAAATGAATTCATGCCTGATCCATTATTCCAGCATTACCTAAATCAGAGTATTTATGATAATCCCGCTACAAAATTTATTTTATGGGAATATGAGAAGCACAAAGATCCCACTTTTGAAGAGTGCAATTACAGCTTATATATGGATTGCCAAAAAGAACATATTTTTGCTCAGAATCCAAAACCTACATTTCCATCATATGGATTTAACAATGAGGAAGAATATTTTGCAAATATTGATAGATTAGGCAATTTATGTTTACTAGAGGGAAAACTGAATAAACAATGCCAGAACAAATTACCCGATCAAAAAAAGCAATACTATCAACAGTCCAAAATAAAAAGAACCAAACAGTTAGGTTTTAGTATAGACAATAAAGGCTTAAATAAATCTGAGATTGATAAAATAACGCAGGACATTATAGACTTTTGCTTAGTTAGATGGAAAATATGATTATTGGAACGTTGCACAACAAACAGGTATGTGGTTCACAAGATTATCTAAGTTGCCCGATAGGGCAACTTTGCATACCCGCCAACCATTTAAAAAGGAAGTGAACAGATGCAAATTGGAAAGATTTGAAACTAATGGATATAATTGAGAAAGTAAAATAAGAGTGTTATGATCCACTAAATCACTGGACAACCAAAGTAACAGATTAGACAATTTCATAAAAGGGGGACAAAATGAATTAGTTAAAAGAGGTTTAGAGAAGAAAAAAGCGCTGATAGCTACGGCGAAGAAATTGGTTAAAGTAATATTTTTAGTTTTGAAAGAGAAAAAGCAATTTATGGATTTTGTTAATAATAAATGCAACCTCTGTACTGGAAATTGACATCTTTCATAGGAGGAATGAGTAATGATTACAAAAGAATTTAAAATTTTAATTAACCATTTGGGATGGGGAAACCCTGATGCTATTCTATGGACAATAGGCATTGAAGAAGCAGGAATATGGAGTTTAGACAAGAAAGAAGAAATAAAAAAATTTAATAAGAAAGTTATACCAGTATCTTCAGGAAAGGATCCTAAATTTTCTATAGCTCATCCTATTGCAAAAATTGCATGTGGGATAAGCAATTCTTATCACAATTGGGAAAAAGAATGGAGAGATTATCGGAAAAATAAATTATGGAAAAAAGGTAGCAAAATCTGTAATCTCAATATCTATCCTCTTGGTAAGAAATCTTTAAAGAGCACCTTTCCTGACGACTACAAAGAGCTTTTTGGTATAAATAATTGGCAAGAATACGTTGAAATGGTAAAGAAAGAGAGATTTCAAAAAATCCAAGAATTCTATAAAAAGAATCAACCTCAAGCAATAATATGTTACGGAAAGTCTCATTGGGCTGAATTTGAAGAAATTTTTGAAATAGATAAAGGAAAAGCGGAGGAATATGTAGATAAATTAACGAGAATCTATCCGGGAAAAAAGATAATATTAACAAGGCACTTCAGCAACGGTTTTAGAAATGATATCTGTGAATTTCTGATAGAAAAATTAAAAGAGTGGAATGTAGAACTTCCTTAAAGGAAATGTATATCCACGTATGTAAAAATTAAATATAAAGGTGGAGGAATATTCTTCTCCTCCCTTTAATTCCTACCCCAGACACCATACTTTAAATTTAAAAACTTTCCATCAGAAACTAAATTAATTTAGAGATTAGATAATTTGGAATTTTTTACGCAAGAACTTTTAAAAATTTCATAACAATTGTTTTTTCACCAAAATTTGCAAAGTATGCAGTAACTTTCGCTGTATCCCCAGCCCCTTCAACCCTTTTAACAATTCCCTTTCCAAATTTTTTATGAAAAACTATTTTCGGTTTTTTCTTTATAGAAGACCTGGAAGAGATAGAAGAGACCGAAGATGCTTGAGTTTTTTCTCCTGATGTTTTCCTTGAAACCGGTTTTATAAGATGGGAAGGAATTTCATCAATAAACCGGGATTTTTCAGTTGGTCTGTATGAACCGAAAAATCTCCTGCTCCTAGCATAGGAAAGAACAAGCACTTTTTTAGCTCTTGTTATGGCAACATAAAAAAGCCTTCTCTCCTCTTCAATCTGTTCATTTGCATCAAGTGAACGAGCATGGGGAAATAGACCTTCCTCAAGCCCTGTTATGAAGACCACAGGAAACTCAAGACCTTTAGATGCATGAATTGTCATCAAAGTAACCTTTTCTCCATCTTCCATTTCATCCTGATCAGAAGATAAGGTAACAGTGTTTAGAAACTCAAGGTAAAGTTCTTCTCCTGACAGACCGCTTCTTTCTGCAAACTCTTCAAGGGTATTTCCAAGTTCTGTAATGTTTTCAACCCGTGTTTCCCAATCCTCTCTGTACTCTTTCCTCAAATAATCTTCATATCTTGAAATGGCGGTGATAAATTTTATGAATTCGTAAGGTTTAAGTGTTTCTAACTTTTCTTTACCAGCTTCAATTATTTCAAGAATCTCTTTAAATCCTTCTCTCTGCCTTAAAGGTGATTCTAATACAATTCTATTTAAAGCTTCTATGTTTGAATATCCTTCATCCAGCAACTTTTTCAATCTCTCTTCAGCTGCCTGACCAAGACCCCTTTTGGGAACATTTAAAATTCTGAAAAGAGAAAGTTTATCCTCCTCAAAAAGAATAACTCTCATATAAGCGATAATATCTTTGATTTCTTTTCGCTCGTAAAACTTCAATCCACCAACTATTTGATAGTTTATCCCTTCTCTTCTTAAAGCATCTTCAACTATTCTTGATTGAGAGTTTGTCCTGTAAAAGATGGCTATTTCTGAAGGTTTAAAACCTGTATTGATAAGCTTTTTAACCGTCTTTCCCACAAACAAAGCTTCTTCCTGGTCAGTAGAAGCTTCAAAAAGTCTTATCGGCTCACCATCTTCATTATCAGTAAAAAGCTTTTTTCCTTTTCTTATAGTGTTATTTGCTATAACAGCGTTTGCTGCAGAAAGAATAACACCAGAACACCTATAATTTTTCTCAAGTTTTACAACTTTTGCATGTGGAAAATCTTTTTCAAAATTTAAAATGTTGTTAATATTGGCTCCTCTCCATGTATAGATACACTGGTCTTCATCTCCCACAACACACACATTACCTTTTTCAAGGGTAAGAGCTTTTGTGATTTCATACTGGATGGCGTTTGTATCCTGATACTCATCTATCAGAACATATCTGAAATAATCAACATATCTGTTCTTTATGTCCTCATGTTCTGTTAATAATTTTTTTCCATAAAGTAGAAGATCATCAAAATCAAAAGCGTTCATCTCTTTAAGTTTCTTGTTATAGAGTTCAAAGATTTCAATAACTCTGTCGTAACCTTTTAGTTCAAAGTTTTCTATTGAAACCATTCCGTTTTTAACATTACTTATCATTGAGCCGATGAGAGATGGATTGTAAAGTTCTGTATCAAGGTTGAGTTCTTTGAGAATTTCCTTTAAGACACTTTTTTTATCGTCAGTATCTATAATTAAAAAGTTTGGTTTAAAGCCAATTCTTACACTATGAGATTTTAAAAGCTTTACACAAAAAGAATGAAATGTTGAAACGAAAACATCAGCCTTTCCTTTAAGAAGCTGACCAACCCGCTCCTTCATCTCATGAGCAGCTTTATTTGTAAAAGTCACTGCAAGGATTCTCTCAGGCTCATAGTTAAACTTCTCTATCATGTAAGCTATTTTATAAGTAATAACTCTTGTTTTACCAGAACCTGCACCTGCAAGAATTAAAAGAGGAGAGTCAAAATATGTAACAGCTTCTTTCTGTTGTGGATTTAACTCTTTTATAAGATTTTCTATCATTTTACTTCTTCAACCCTTGCACCTTCTTTATCAACATCAAGAACAAGATACTTTGCTTCTATTCCAAGACTTTCAAAAACATCACACATAGCCTTCCCAATATTATCAAAATTATTATCTGCAAGAGCACCTATACAGCTGCCAGCTCCAGAAAGATAGACAGCATAAGCTCCTTCTTTATATCCCTGAGATAAAACATCCCAGAAACCGGGTATGATATCTCCCCTATACGGCTGGTGAATCCTATCCTTAACAGCTTCCTTTAAAAGGGAAAAATCTTTCTTCTGTAAAGCACCCATTAAAAGCCCTACTCGTTGAATGTTAAAAATAACATCATCTCTTGAATATCCAGGTGGAAGAACAGCTCTTGAATCTTCAGTTGATAGAAAAAGCTCTGGAACAACCACAATTACCTTGAGTTCTTCAGGAAAGTCAAGTCTAACATAGGAAAGGTCTCCGTTTGTTGCAGCGACTACAAATCCACCTGTATATGCTGGCAAAACATTATCAGGATGAGGTTCAAATTTAAATGCAACATCTATAACTTCAGGAAGTGACAGCTTTTTCCCGGCTATCTTTTCAGCTGCCAAAATACCTCCTACAATGGCAGTGGCAGAGCTACCAAGACCTCTTCCAAGAGGAATACGATTTACCAATTTAACACTAATAGGTTGAGAAAAACCAAGATACTCCGAAGTGCTTTTATAAGCCCTAAGAAAAAGGTTTGACTCATCTTTTGGAAGATTAGAAACACCTTCTCCTTCAATATCAACGCAGTAACTGTTTGACGGTTCAACAAAAAAATCGTTATAAAGAGTCAAAGCAAGCCCAAGAGCATCAAAGCCAGGACCGATATTACTTGTAGAAGCAGGCACAGAAACTTTAAAACTCATAATTCCTCCAAAATATTTTTACCATAGAGATGATAACTTTGAAAACAGGAAAAATCAAGAACATCAATAGAAAATTTCAATCTGCCTCAACCTTGAGGCCAAGCTTATTAACAAGCTCTTCAGGAGAAGCTGAATTAAAAAGAAAAGTTCCCAATCTGACAGGTTCATCAGGATGAATTTCAACTTTTATCAATCGCGGATTCTCAATAAATTTAATAAGAGCCTTTTTAATCATTAAAGATAGAATATCATTCCCAAGCTCCTTGTTAATTTTAAGTTTAATTTTCCTTTTTACCTCAACAGGAGAAAGGTTTCTATACTTTGCAATTCCAGTAATGGCTCTTTCATAAAAACCTTTATCTTTATAAATAAGCACTCCATCTGCAATTTTAATAGACAAAAATTTAAAGATAAGGGATTCTATACCGCTAACATTTTTAAAATCAGGAATTTCATAAAGCTTTAAAGAAACAAAAAGACTGCCAGATTCTGGAACATCAAGAATATACTTATTTAAGGAAAACCTTCTCTTTTCCGGGTTAAAATGGTAACTAAATTCTGTATTGAAAGAGATAGTTTTCCTATAATCAAGCAAATTCAGAATATACCTTAAATTTTCAGGAAAATTTTCAATAGGAATTTCTACACTATCCACCACAATCCTGGCATATCGTGGAAAGTTCCCCTTTATATCAGGATTTTCCACTTCCAACTTATTAATACTTAAAGGCTTCTTCAATAAAGAACCTGAAACTGTAATATTTTCCAAAGTAACAGATTTCCTAAAAATAGAAACATCACAATTTTTATATTTTACATCAAACTCAGGCTTTAAAGCTTGAAGTTTTTTATCTATTTTTTCTTCCACTTTTTTGGTTATATAGTAATCAGCAGCAAAATAGATACCTATGAGAAAAGATACTAAAACTGCTAAGAAAACTCCAAATTTTTTTCTCATAACTTTCCCTTTTAAAACAGCTCTAACAGAAAAAATATGCTATATGTGTTAAGCTAACATTACGCCGATCTAAACATATATAGAAGTTTATTTTTAAGCTCGTCAGGAGTTATCGGTTTTGCAAGAAACTCATCAAACAGATCTTTATACTTTTCATACTCTTTAGGATACATTGTAAGGGCAACAACTTTAGTATTTAAGTTGTGTTCTTTTATGTATCGTGCAACATCTATTCCAAGACCATCTCCAAGATTTATATCTGTAATAACAATGTCATAATGTTTCTTCTTTAAAAATTCAAGAGCATCGCCGAGAGATTCAGCTTCATCTATCTCCTTAAAACATAAACCATCAAGATTTTTAGAAATTAACTTAAAAGTTTCTCTCATCACAAGTCTTGTGAAAAGAACATCTTCAACAATGAGAATAGAAATACATCTTTTACAGGAAGGTTTCAAACAGTAAGAGTCAGAAGCCCTTTTTACAATTTCATAAAGTTCAGACTTAACTTTTCTTTTTCTAAAACCTATAACAACAATACTTCCATCGGATAGCTTAAATCCATAAAGGAAAAGACCTTCATCTTCCATATGGTAAAAGTTCCTTTCTTCTGCCAGAAAACCGTCAATAAAAGTTTCCACCATTTCTTCTTGTATTTCTTCATGTTTATTCTTTATTTCAAGAACAACTTTACCATTTACATCTACTATCTTTGCAAACAGAAAATCCTCTCTTTTGACTATTTGAGAAACCAATACCTTAAAAAAGTCCACAGTATTTCCTGACACAGGCTCCTCTACCAAAAGAAGCTCCTTTTTTAAATTTTCAGCATTTGAAGATTCTTTTTTAATAGAAGAGAGAAGCTTATTTATAACCATAAGATGTTGTTTTTCAACTGCCTCACTCGGATTTTCATTTTCAGGAACATTCTCTATTCTTTTAACAACCTCACCATTTCTAAATATAAGAGTTACAACTTCTCCAGAAGTTTTATAAAACTCTGTCTGAATATGAAACACAGCATTACCAATTTTTATGTTATCATTTTTTGATAGAGTTGTATTATCCATTTTTACCAGACCTCAAACAGTATTATTAGAAAATATAATTAGGAAAAAATATTTAGCAACTTAAGGAAAAAACTGAAACTTTATTTTTACCTGAACGTTTAGAATGATAAAGAGCTTCATCAGCTTTATTGATGGCATCATCAATACCTTTCTCAAAATCTACTTCAGCAACACCAAAACTTACTGTAACTTTGATTCCAAAATCATTGTTTTCTATCAATCTCCTTAACTTTTCTGCTAATTTTTCCGCTTCTTCAACACCAATATGAGGACAGAGAATAATAAACTCCTCTCCACCCCATCTTACAAGTTTATCACATTTCCTTATGTTTTCTCTGACAAGCCGTGCTATCTCTTTTAAAACCTCATCTCCTTTCAAATGACCGTGGGTGTCATTTATCTTTTTAAAGTCATCAATATCAAACATTATTATGGATATGGAAAACCCATATCTTTTAGCTCTCTCCATCTCTTCATTAATAAAATCAAGAAACGCATATCTGTTGTAAGCTCCCGTTAAAGGGTCTTTAATTGAAAGCTCTATCAGTTGAATGAAATTTTCCTCAACTATTCTCTTTAAAACAAAAGCTCCCACAGAAGAAACAACTATAAATGCTGTTAAATTGATGAAGTAATAAGCAAATGCTCTAATATCATGATTGTGAATATATATTCCTGTATAAAGAAATCCAAAAATAAATAAAGTGATAAACATTACTGCATCTTTAAACGGCAAAAGAAGAATTGAAAGCATTGGAACGGTGATGAACCACATGTAAAGTGAATGCTCTCTTTGAAGAAGAATAGAAAAACACACCATTACAATAGATGAGATAAAGACAATAGCAGAAAAATAATACTTTTCCAGTCTATATAGAAAAATGGAAAAAATGGTTAGAAAAATGGCAGCTGCTATTCCCTGCTCTATTATCTGTTTTTCAAAGTAATGCGCGGGAATAAAACCAACAAAAATAAAACAGAAAAGAGTGACAATTTCAATGTTTCTTAGAAAACAAATTCTATAGGGAATTAGTAAATAATAACTGTCTTTTTTATCTATTTTTTTTGCCAGATTATGGCACATACCTCTTTTCCTGTTTTATTTTCTTAATAATTATTTTATCATATTGAAAAACTTCAGGGAGTTAAAATGATTAAAGGACGAAATTTATTATGTAAGGTAAGCGTAAAGGATATAGCATTTATCAACGCCATATTTGAATGGTATCACGAAGTAGGAACAGTAAGAACACGGGATAGAAAAAACGGGATTATAGAAATCTGGCTCTCTCCAGACTTTTACGAAGAAGGACTGAAAGCTATAGAGTATTTAAAAAATGAAGGTTTTGTGCAGAAAATTGAAATCCTTGAAGAAGTTGGAGACAACTGGCACAGAGAATAAAAAAGCCCCCGTTAACGGGGGCTTTACTGTTTTAGACTATCAAGGCTTACTTAAAAACAACTTCGCTCCAGTAGCTTCTTATCATGCTTTTAACTTCAGATGGAAGTGGAACATAACCAAGTCTTTCAGCAGCTCTGTCTCCGTGCTTAAATGCCCAGTCAAAGAATTCTGTAACAAGTTTGTTTCTTTCTTTCTTTTCTCTTGGAAGAAGAATCATTGTAGCAACTGTTAAAGGCCAGCTGTTTCTTCCCGGTGCAAGAAGAAGGTTTCCATCAATGTAAAAGTGTGTTCTCTTTGTCCACTTTCCGTGAGCAGCAGCAGCCTTGAAAGACTCATCACTTGGCTCTACCCAGTGTCCATCAGCTGTTTTAAGAACGGCAGCAGAAAGGTTGTTCTGCTTCTTGTAAGCATACTCAACATACCCTATAGCACCTGGAATTCTTTTAACATAGTTTGTTACACCTGCGTTTCCTTTAGCTCCAATTCCAGTAGGCCATCTAACAACTTTTCCATATCCAACTTTCTCTTTCCACTCAGGAGAAATATGAGCAAGCCAGTATGTAAAGTTCCATGTTGTACCTGAACCTTCAGACCTGTGAACAACAGTTATTGGAAGATGTGGAAGTTTAACGTATGGGTTATCCGCTTTGATTTCTTTGTCATCCCAGTATCTTATTTTACCCATAAAGATATCAGAAACTGCTTTGTTTGAAAGTTTAAGTTCCTTGTCACCAACTCCCGGAAGGTTGTAAACAACCATAATAGAACCGATTACTGCTGGGAACTGGTAAAGTCTTCTTTTATCAAGGTCTTTTGGCTTGAGCATCTTGTCAGAACCGCCGAAATCAACAACTCTGTCTGTTACCTGCTTGATACCGCCACCAGAACCGATTCCCTGATAGTTAACTTTGTTTCCTGTAGCTCTCTTAAACTCTTTAGCCCACTCAACGTAAACAGGGTAAGGAAATGTAGCACCAGCACCATTGATTGTCCAAGCTTTTGCAGTAGTTGCTGATGCGAATACTGTTCCTGCTGTTACTGCAACTGTTAAAGCTGCAACTGTAGCTTTTTTCATCTTTTTCATCCTTACTTCCTCCTGAAATTTTAAGTTTTCAAAATTTGCTAACTAAAATATCTCACAAAATTGTTAAGAAGTTGTTAAGATTTTGCTGGCATCTTAACAAAAAATGTTGTCCCCTCTCCAGTTTTTGAAACAAAATCTATTTCCCAGCCGTGATGCTTCACTATTGTTTTAACAAGGGAAAGACCTATCCCAAGGCCCGGACTTTCTTTCTCTTTTACAAATTTTTCAAATATGAATGGCTGTATGTGTTCGGGAATTCCTCTGCCTGTGTCATTGACCTCTAAAATAATATCGTTTCCTTTCTTGTAGATTTTTAAACCGATTTTACCTTTTTCTGTAAACTTTATTGCGTTATCGAGAAGATTGATTATCATCTGTCTGAAAAGGATTTTTTCCGCAACTACGATGATATTTTCATCAATTTCAACTTCAAGTTTAATATCTTTTAGAGAGATTTTATCTTTTAGTTGTTCAGTTATTTCAGAAACCACCGACTTTACATCTACAGGTTCAAAGTTTCCCTTTTGTCCTTTCATAAGTAAACTTACAGAGTTTACAATGTTTATTACCTTGTCTATCTGGTTTAAAATTTTCTCGGTTAAATCGGATTCAGCATCAAGGGAGAGAAGCTCAACATAACCTCTAACAATTGTCAGGGGAGTTTTAAGCTCGTGAGAAATTGTGGAGATGATCTTTTTCTTAAACTCTTCTATATAAACATCCGATGTAATGTCTTCCAGTTCAAGGAGATACACTTCATTAAATGCTTTAGCTTTTATCTTAATATTTCTTCCCCTGTCTTCAAACTCAGCTGTTGCTTCTTTTTTCCCCTTTTTAAGACTTTCGTAAAGTTTTATTATAGAAAGATAGGGATATCTGTCCCATATCTTTTCGGATGTTCCAATAATATTCCCTTTTTTATCAATGAAAATTATCCTATCAGAAACGGTATTTATAGCTTTTAGAGTGTCAAGATTCAAACTTGTATCCAACACCCCAGACGGTTTTGATTTTATTTCCCTCATTGCCAAGTTTCTCTCTTAAATTTTTAATATGAACATCTATAGCTCTGACAGAGCCTTTACTTCCAAGTTTCGTTGATATCTCATCTTTTCTTATGGCTTTTCCTTCGTTTTCTACAAGAATTCTGAAAATCATAAATTCTGTTTTTGTAAGATAAACTTTCCTGTCTCCTATCTCAACAGTTCTGTGGTCATCGTAAAACTTTATTTTTCCCCCATGGTTTGACGATGTGGATACCGATACCTCTCCCTTTCTTCTTAAAAGTGCCCTAACCCTTGCAAGGAGTTCTCTAACACTGAAAGGTTTTGTAAGATAATCATCAGCTCCACACTCAAACCCTTTAATTTTATCATCTTCACTTGAAAGAGCTGTAAGAATAAGAATAGGAACATCTATCTTTCTATCTCTTAACATTTTACACGCCTGTCTTCCTTCCATTCCAGGAAGCATTACGTCAAGGATAATAAGGTTGTATTTCTGGTCATACTCAATAATATCGTTCAGTAGTTTTTCAGAAGTATCAAAGACTCTTACTCTGTATCCTTCTCTTGTTAGTGCAAGTTTCAATATATTTGCTATCTCCATATCATCTTCAACTACTGCTATTTTTATCTCTTTCATTTTCTCCTCACAGGTACTAATTTATTTTAAAGCGTTTTGATTAACAGTTTATATTTTATTAACAAATTTCTTAACATTCTCTTAACAGAGAGGAGTGATGCTTCCGGAAGAATTTGAAGCAGCAGTGGAAAAGGTGCTTACTGACAAAGGTTTTGATCTGAAGGTTATTTTTACAGATCTGGAGCAATGGGATGAAGCTCTTTTTATAACCCTTTCTATTCTTAATGAAAAGGAAGAAAGTTTTATAACTGTTCATGATACTTTTACAATAGAGTATCTGTTAAGCAACGGAAATGTTATAACTATCTCGTTCAGGCCTGTGCCTTTAGATTTTGATATATAGTGAGAGGTGGTAATGGAAATAGTTGATGTGGCGGTGAAGGCGGCAGAGAGAGCTTCAGAGATTCTGAAAAAATATCATAATGAACTTAAAAGTTTTGAAGTGGAATTAAAGGCTAAAAACGATTATGTAACAAAAGCTGACACGGAGGCGGAGAAAGCTATAATTGAGGAGATTAAAGCCTACTTTCCCGATCATTCAATAGTTGCAGAAGAGAGTGGAATTTTCACGGGAAACAGCTACAGGTGGTTTATAGATCCCCTTGATGGAACGAAAAACTTTATTCACGGTTTACCCTTCTTCTGTGTATCTATTGGCGTTATGTATAAGGATGAACTTGTAGCGGGAGTTATAAAAATTCCCTTTTTTGATGAAATTTTTACAGCTGAAAAGGGATGCGGGACTTTCAGAAACGGAGAGAAAGTAAAAGTAAGCGAAAGGAGTTTCAACGAAGGACTTTTTGCTACCGGTTTCCCTTTCAGAGGGAAAGATATGCTTGACGATTATTTACCCTGCTTTAAAGAGGTTTTTCTTAACGTATCAGGAATAAGAAGGTGTGGAGCGGCGGCAATAGATCTTGCATATACAGCCTGCGGTATATTTGACGGATTCTGGGAGTTATCTTTAAAGCCGTGGGACATAGCAGCAGGAGTGCTGATGATAGAGGAAGCTGGAGGAATTGTTTCAGATTTTAAAGGTGGAAAAGAGTATTTAGAATCTGGAAATATCATCGGCGCATCGGCAAAGAGTTATCAGCAGCTTTTTGCGATAGTAAACAAACATCTTGGCAGTAAATATTAAGGAGGAAAAAAGATGGATGAGAAATGCGGAACCTGCAGTCATAAAAGCACCTGTTCAGCTATGAAAGATCCGATGGATCAAAAGCTCCTTTGTAATCTCTCAAACATAAAACATAAAATTGCTATTTTAAGCGGAAAAGGTGGAGTAGGAAAAACAACTGTTGCTACAAACCTTGCTGCAGCCCTTGCAGAAAAAGGATATAAAGTTGGACTGCTTGATGCGGATATTCACGGTCCAAATGTTGCAAAGATGCTTGGAGGGGAAGGTTCAAAGCTTCACGTTAACCCTGAAACGGAACTTATAGAACCTTATGTTCCTGATGAAATTCCAAATCTTAAAATTGTAAGTATTTCGTTTCTGCTTCCCGATTCCGACCAGCCGGTTGTGTGGAGAGGTCCTTTAAAGCATCAGGCGATTAAGCAGTTTTTAGCTGAAGTTAACTGGGGAGATCTAGATTATCTGATTGTTGATCTGCCACCTGGGACAGGAGATGAGGTTTTAAGTATTACAAATCTTATTAAGCCCCTTGATGGATTTGTAATAGTGAGCACTCCACAGGAAGTTGCTCTTCTTGATACAAGAAAATCTATAAACTTCGCTAAAATGGTAAAAGTTCCGGTGCTTGGACTTATAGAGAACATGAGCGGACTTATCTGTCCCCATTGTGGTAAACTGATAGAGATTTTTAAGAGCGGTAGTGGAGAGAAAACGGCTCAGGAGCTTGGAATAGACTTTTTAGGTAAAATCCCTATGGAGCCTAAAGTGGTGGAAGCTGGAGATTCTGGAAAGCCGGTAGTTATTGCCGAACCTGATTCTTCATCAGCAAAAGCTATAAAAGAGATAGTTGAAAAAATTATCTCCAAAATAGAAAAAGGAAAAGAGTGGTGAGAATAGATAAAAAAACAGGAGCGGCTCTGCTGCTCCTTATTCTTTCAATAAGTTTTATCTTTATAGGTGTTAAAAGCAGGCAGTGGTGGTATGTTTACAAAAACGGGAAGATTCTGTGTCTTTCCTGCATAGGAATTGAATGATGAAAATTCCTTTTTATAAACACAGAAAGTTTTATGAAGCGATAACAACGATAATTTCAAATTTTGCACTCTGGAACTTTTTTACAGGAAGGCTTTACACCGGGATTTTGAAAGCCATTCCATTTCCTATTATGAACTGCTACGCCTGTCCTGCATCTGTATTTTCCTGCCCTATAGGAACTTTATCTCACATGATGGTAATGGCAAAGTTTCCCTTTTATACCCTTGGAATTCTTACATCTGTTTCCATACCTTTTGGAAGATTTATATGTGGATGGATTTGCCCTTTCGGTTTCTTTCAGGATATGCTTTACAAAGTCAGAACAAAAAAATTTAAAATGCCGAAAAAATTGGAGTATTTTAAATACTTAATGTTGATTTTCCCCGTTCTACTTCTCCCATTCATATGCAAAAAACATCTTTTCTGTATGATTTGTCCTGTTGGAACTGTTGAGGCAGGTATTTACTGGGTTGGTTTTCATGAAAATATAAGGAGAATGGCAGGGTGGCTTTTTAACTTTAAAGTGCTTGTAGCAGTTTTAATTGTTGCTGGAAGTGTTTTTACAAAAAGACCGTTCTGCAGATTTTTCTGTCCCCTCGGGGCGTTCTTCTCCCTTTTCAACAAGATTTCACCTATAGAGTTTACTCATGACAAACATCTATGCACAAAGTGTAATCACTGTCAGGATGTGTGTCCTGTTGACCACAAAATTTATGAAGACCCGAATAGTCCATCGTGTATAAGATGTCTTAACTGTATAAGGGAGTGCAAAGCTCTTGATATTAAATATCCCTCCCTGTTTTCAGATATTGGGAAGTTTCAAAACTCATCAAAGTAAAAATCGTACTTTTTAAGTTCCTCTTCAAACTTATCAAGAATTTTTCTGCGAATATGAGCATAAAGGTCTTTATTTTCCACTTCAACAACAGGAACAAATTCTCCATTTCTCGTTTTCCGTGTTGGCATCTGAATAAAATAACCTTTATTTGACTCTATTATCTTTATATCTTTTATTTTTAGAATTCCATTAATTGTGATTTCTGCTACAGCTTTTACATTACCGCCTATAGAGGAGGTGTCAAAAGGGTATATCTTTACATCTGTAACCTCCATGTCCATAACGGGCAATCTTTCAAGGACTTTCCTGTTCAGTTTTTACCCCCTAAGTAGTGAAATTCCGTTCTCTATCTGATAAAAAATCTCTCTATCAAAATCTTTCCACCGCTTAAGGCGTTTTTTTGATATAACCTGTATCGGTAGAAAAACCCCTGTTGTCTGGTAAATTCCATAACCGGTTTCCATTATAGGCTTTAAAAATCCTGCTTCATCGTTTTCAAGGATAACAACGATCTCGTAATCATCGTCCCGATTTATAAGCTTAACCTCTTCAGGAATTACAACCGATGTAATTTTTTCAATAAATGACTTTAGAGCCCTTTTAAACTCTTCATCTTTATTAACAATGTCCCACCAGTGGGGAAGTTTTTCTGTTATATTTTTTTCTGAATATACAACTATTCCTTCTGTTCCTTCAGGGATAGAAACAGGTTCTAAAGGAACAAAAACGCCGTCTTTGAAGATAACTTTTACGGAAATTAAGCCTTTCTCCATTTTAAACCTCAAAAGGTTGTTGGTAATGTTAAAATATAACCCAAAAAGATATTAGCGGAGGTAGAAAAGATGAAAGTTTTGGGGATTAACGGTTCTCACAGAAAAGGTTCAACGTTAAAACTTCTTGAAGTAGCATTTAATGAGATAGATGAGAAAATAGAGAAGGAGATAATCTCCCTTTCAGATTATGAAATAGGATATTGTAAACTCTGCGGTGCGTGTAAAAAGAACGGGGGTATTTGCGTTTTAAAGGATGGTTTTCAGGAAATTTCTGAAAAGATGAAAAGTGCAGATTTTATCATTATCGGTTCTCCAGTCTATTTTGGTTCTGTAAGCGGAAAACTTAAATCTCTTTTTGACCGCTCAAGAGCCTTAAGAGTCAACTGGGAACTTAAAAATAAATTCTGCGGAGGTATTGCAGTAGGAGCTACAATTCACGGTGGGCAGGAACACACACTTCAGGCGATTCACAGCTGGGCATTGATTCACGGAATGGTAGTTATAGGAGACACATCACCTACAGCTCATTTTGGTGGAGCGGCAGTGGCAAAGCAGAAAGATGAAAATTTTGAGTTTAATCCCGAAGGTGTTGAAACGGTGAAAAGTCTTGGAAGACACATTAACGAAATAGCGGCAATGTTGAAATAATCAATGTTAAAATGGGAAAGGAATAGAAAATATGAAACTTTACGAAGAAAATTTAAAACAGATATACAGGTCTCTTTTTGAAAACGAACTTAAGGCTTCTCCAGATGAGTTGTGCAGGGATGCTCCCTGTCTTTTTCTTACACTTAACCTTCCTGCTGTTTCGTCAATGTTGAGGGTTGACCTTGGGATAAGGAGGGGAAGGAAAAAGAGACCTTTGATAACTTTCAGAAAAGTTAAAGGAAGATTTAAAGTTATTTTTTTGACAACTCAAAAGTCCAACTTTTTTGGGATTTCTCTTGAAAGGATTCCAATTGAAAAGTGTTCAAAATTCAAGTGTCGTGAAGATTTCACATTCAGAAAAGAGTGCTACAAATTTGTTTATGTTGATAGAAGAAATGGGGAAGTGAGGGAGTGTTTTTTCATTCCAGAACATATTTTGATGGATGAATCACTTTTTAAACTTTGTGGCAAATGCGAGGATTTTGATGGTTAAAAATTTAAAAAGCATCCTTTTTCCGGAGATAGACAAAGAAAAGTTAAGAGAGATAGCTGGAAAAATTGCAGGAACGCTTATTAAAAGGTTTAGTGAGTATGAAAAACATCTTTTGAAAGAACAGTTTGGTGATATTACATCCGAAGTATTGGAGTCGGAAGTTGTAAGAATTATTCTTGAAAAACGTCAAAAACTTCAGGATAGAGAGGAAGTTTCTTTTAGCTTTTTATATACAATCGTAAAAAATAAGCTCATAGACGAATATGTAAAGAAAAAGACGGTAACGGGCAGTGAACCTATTGAAGCGGATGTTTTTAAAGAGGATGTTAACTATGTGAGGAAAATTTTTATTCTTGAACTTGTAGAAATAGTTAAAGAAAATTTTTCAGAAAGGGAGCTTGAAATCCTATGCTGGGTTATTTCAAAAGAAAGGAAAGAGGAGAGTGGCTTTTTAAAGGAAATGAGTCAAAATGCGAAATATAAAGCCTGGAGCAGATTGAAACCAAAACTTTCTGATGTGTTTAAAAATTGTGGAGGAGTGAACGAAGAGGAATTTTTCCTTTTTTGTGAAATTTTTATGTCAGAGATTTGCAGTAGGTTTCGTTAATTAGTATTAAAGAAAATGGAAAGGATATTTTTAGAGGATTCATTATAAGGATTACACGGCTTTTAAATTACCGTTTTAGTTTTACTAACGTGAGAGAGGGATATGATGGTATTTTTAAAGGATTTACTGGAAGATTATGTGGAAAATTCAGGAATAAAATTGATAGTTAAAGATGGTATTGATGTAAAAGATTCCAATATAGAAGAAGGAACAGTTTTTGAGATAGAAACAGAGAAAAACCCTATTCTTGTCGCTGTTATAAATGCAGGAGAGCTTAACGAGGTTGTTCTTATGTCCTACCAGTATGAGTTTGCTACAGAGAATGACCTTATAATTCACTTTGAACACCCTCTAAGAGATGTGTGGATGCTTGAAGGTGATTTTGTTTTTTACCTTTCTGAGGGGTTTCTCAAGAGATGCACTCCAGTTGGAAAAATTCCAGAGGAAGCACTGAAAAAAATGAAAAAATTTTTAGAAGATGATGATTACTATTTTGACAAAACAGAAAGTGGGGTTGGGAGAAATCTACCTATTAAAGTAGCTTTCAAGAAGTTTGAGGCGGAAAGGACAAAAGCTCTCCTTGGAGAACTTCTGACAAAGATTGATCAGGAAGAAGAATCTTCCATTCCAAAAGTTTTAACCTTTTTTGTGGAAGAAAATGTAGAACTTCCAGCAGCTGCAAAATTGGAAAAAACAGCTGTTGAAATGGCAGATTATCTTTTGTTTAAAGAAGATTCACATACAGTAAAGGTAAAAGTTATTAATCCAAAGCTTATAAATAGAGAAGCTAAAATTAAGCTTGGAAGCACTGAACTTGAAATTTCTGCTCTCCCTGAAGAGTTTCGGATCGTACTACAAAATCCTGTAAACCTTGAAGCTTTTTCAAAGATATTGGAAATTGAGGTTGATGATGAGCTGGGTTGATCTATATAGGGATGGAAAACTAAGAGAGGATGAAGCTTTAAAGCTTGTAGAAAGTGGAGAGATTGGGGAAAAGGATCTTAGTGAACTCTTAATACTTTCAAAGGAGAAAAAGTTACCTATTAGAATTCAAACTGCTCTATTCTTTGCAATTAGACAGTTTGCCCATTTGAAACAGCTGGAAATAATATCTGAAATTTTAAATGTATCTATCAGCTCAGCAGAAGCTTTCGTTAACAATCAGATAGTACAGGCCTATTTTCCAATAGTTTCTGAAGATGGAAACGGTGACATTGTAACAGCCTTTGTTGTTCCGCTCCCATCTGGATTGATCAACTTTTCCCACATACCAGATGAAAAACTGTTGCCAATTGTAAAATCTACAGGAAAAGGGATAGCTGTCGCTTTTACTCACGATTTCTGTCAGGAATCGTTTATGCTTTCTGTTTGTGCTGCTCTTATTTCGGAAATAGACATAACTTACCTTGCATTTACAGGGAGAGTTGACAGTTTCGGTAATGTTTTAACGGTTAACAATATAGGTCAGAAAGAAGTTATATCCAGAAAATCCGGAAAAATCCTTATCACGCCAGAAGATGTAAACCATCTAAGTTTATTGAAAAAGCACCTTGGAAAGTCTCTGGATTTACCGTTTCCTGTTGTAATTGGAAAGCCTGAAACCGCTGTTGATCTTTTTTTTAAAAGCTTTTCGGAGAAAACAGGAATCCAGCCTGACCTTTTAGCCAAGATTTACAAAATAGATAAAGCAGTAATGGGAATACACATGTCTGAAAGAATAGAGAACAGTCCGGAAGTATTCCACAAGATTATAGACACGGCGAAAGAAAATCTTGCTGAAATTTACAGGAAGATTCCACAGGCAACGGTTCATATAACAGGCACTATATCAACTGTTATGTTTGGAATTGGTGTTGCTTTTGGAATAAGAAGAAGATTTATTCTTCACCATTTTCAGGATGGACAGTATATTCCTGTCATTGAAACGAGTAGAAGTTTAAAAGAGATAAAAGAAAAACTGACTTACGTGAAGACAAAAAAATTGAAAGACGGAACTGAAAATGAATTAGTGCTTATACTTCATATTGCCAGTCACAATCCTGTAAGCACTGTAATGGATTTTTCAGATAAAAAGCTTAAAAATATGCCTGTTTATACCATCACTTTGAAAGATAGTCTTGGAAATCTTCCAATTGATGGGAAACTCTGGACAGAGATCTCTTCAGAAATCTATTCAGAAATAAACAGACTGAGGTTGAAGGAGAAAGTTAAGAGATTTCACATATTTTTAAGTGTTCCCTGTCCGATAGCTTTTACGGTGGGAGCAGCATCGGGACATTTCATTCCTGCAACAGTATATAACTATCATTTTACAGAAGATATTTACAAACCTGTGATAAACACAGAAAAGATAGAAAATCCGTTTTAAAACTGTCAAAAATTTGAAATGCTATTCGTTCATCTAAGATGAAAACGGATTTTTGATACAATTTTAAACCAAAAAGGGGTTTAAATAATGAAAAAGAAAAGGGAACTTGAAATAGTCACAACAGCCGCTCTTTTGCACGATATTGGAAAATTTTTAAGAAGAGCAAAGCAGAAATCTGTAACTCATCAGGAAGCTTCTGAACTTGCAGTTTTAAACGATTTAAAACAAGGACTTAGCAGGTATTTCAACGAAGATGAGATAAAAGAGATAGCGGCTATATGTCGGAACCACCACTATGAAAGGGATAGAATAAAAGGAATAGATGAAAAAACAAAATCTGTTGCAACTGGAGACAGGTTAAGTGCCGGTCTTGACAGGCACTCTATGGATAAAATTGAATATGAAGAGAAATCAGCAACAGAAAAAAGCCTCTTAATTTCAATATTTGAAGAGATAAGCTTTAAAGAAAATAAAAAAATACAAGCGATTTCCCAGCTTCTTGGCGGTGAAGTTAATGTGAAAGTATATAGATTCCAGAAGCTAACTCCAGATTCTGCATTTCCGGTAGAAAAACACAAGTACGTAACGGCTGAAACAGATTACAGCAACCTCTGGGATGAATTTGTAAAAGAGTTTAATAAGATTGAACCTACAGAAAACTTTAATCTTTTCTTTGAAGCGATGAAGTCAATCATAATCAAATATACGTGGTGTATCCCTTCAAGCACCTATTCTCCCAGGGGATTTACGCTCCCGGATGTGCCACTCTGCGACCATCTTTTATCTTCAGCCGCCATAGCAACAGCAACCCACAGACTAAAGCTTGAAAATGCTAAAAAAAGCAGCTTTTTGA
Organism: Desulfurobacterium atlanticum; assembly: GCF_900188395.1. NCBI lineage: Bacteria > Pseudomonadati > Aquificota > Aquificia > Desulfurobacteriales > Desulfurobacteriaceae > Desulfurobacterium > Desulfurobacterium atlanticum. Next base: position 97,076 of record NZ_FZOB01000002.1, read on the forward strand.
TACTTTCAGGAGATTTTTCAGGTATTCAAAAATTTATCTTTTCAAGATACGGAGAGTCCAAAAAGGAAGCGGCAAAAATTTTAAGGGCAAAATCACTTGCTGTTTCTCTTGCTCTTGAAATTGTTATAGACGAAATCGTTAAAACGTTTAATGTAAATAGGTCTGTTATTCTCCTCAATGCCGGCGGAAAGTTTAAAGCTATTCTTCCCGATATAAATGGAGAAGAAAAGATAAAAACCTTAAAAAGGAAAATGGAAGAGAAACTGATTAAAAACCATTACGGAATCCTCTCTATAAATCTTGCTTTTGTTAAAGCAGAAGAGAAAGACTTTGAAAAGGAAAACTTTAGAAAGAAACTTGAAGAGCTTTCACTAAAAGAGGCAGAAGAGAAGTTTAAAACCTTTGAAATAAAAGATACAGATAGATTTGCAATTACAAACTATATAGATTCGCTTCATGGGGAACAGCCCTGTGAAATATGCGGTTTAAGACCAAGAGAGAACAGTAAAAATAGTTGTTCTTTATGCAATCATCTATCAGATATAGGTAAAAATCTACCAAAATCAACATTTATGGTTATAAAACCTTCTGAAAAATTTTATCCCCTTCCTGAAATTGAACTTTATGAAGCCAACGACAAAGAAGAGCTTTTAAATAGATATAGAGAGATAGAGCCTGATGAGGACGTGTTGATTTTTTCTATTGATGATACGGTTTGTTCTTCAATTCCCGTGGCAAACATAAATGTTCACCTTCCTAAAAATAACGGAAAAATAGAAGATGTTGTAAAGATTTGTATGCAGGAGAAGGAAATAGAAAATACTTCCATAAAAACATTTGAACAGCTTGGATGTGAATCCCTTCAAGAAGAAAACGGAGAGATCTACGGTAAACCTTTCATAGCTGTTTTAAAGGCTGATGTTGACAATCTTGGCTTTATCTTCTTGGATGGATTTTTAGAAGAGAGAAGCTCAAATGAGAACGGAGAAGAAAAAGTAAACAATCTCTACTCTGTCTCAAGGGTGATGTATCTAAGTAGAATGATGAACTACTTTTTCACCGCTGTTCTTACAGAAAAGATAAAGAGGGATTTCCCTGATATTTATACAGTATTTGCCGGTGGGGATGACCTTTTCCTGATAGGACCGTGGGAACAGATAATAAAGTTTACAAAGGAGATGCGGAAAGAGTTTAAAAGATATACCGCAGATAATCCCGATATAACAATCTCATCAGGTATTTTTATAACGAAACCTTCAATTCCCGTTTACTCCCTTGCAGAAGGGGGAGAAGAGCAGCTTGAAATTGCAAAGAAAAAGAAAAATAGAGTTGCTGTGTTTAACAAAAGCGTAACTTATGAGGATTTCTGTAAGCTTTTGGAAATATCAGAAAAACTTGAGAAAGAGATTAAGGAAGGGAAAGTGTCAACAGCACTTGCTTATAGATTGATAGAGCTTTCTGATATGGCGAACAAAATCTACAAAAACAGTAAAAATGCCCTCTGGAAAGCCTACTTAAGCTATGCAGTTTACAGAAATTACGGCAGAAACGGCAAAGTTAAAGATGAGGAAAGAGAGAGATTTTTGAAAGATTGGATTGAGCTTATTGAAAACTTTTCTCAAAACATAAGTAAAAAAGAGAAAGAAAATACCCTTTACATAGCGATAGCAAAAGCTTTATACAGGAGGAGAAGGTATGGGAAACTTTACTCAGCAAAGAAAAAATGACGAATTAGGTGAAATCAGACTTTTGGTTAAAGAGTTTGTGGAAGGAGACAATGAAAAAAAAGCAGATATTCTTTTGAATCAACTTGAAAGTAAATTTGTTAGAAAGTTAAAAGATGACAAAACATCTAAACACCAGATAAGAAAGCATTACCACAGGTTGCTTGAGATTAAAGAACAGATAGAGGCATCAGGAGCAAAAGATATAAAACCGTTTCTACCTGAGATAGCGATGACTTCAGCATATGCCACTTATGATAGAAACCGACAGGGAACTAAGATAGGACAACTTTTTGAGGCTTTTCTTAAATCACTGGTTAAAGAAGTTGTGGAGAGAAAAGATACACAAACCTTTTTAGACCTTATGAAACTTTTTGAAGCAGTGGTAGGACTTTCATCTAAATATTTAAGAAACTAAAGGAGGAAAGCTATGGATAGACTTAAAAAGATTATAAAACTTGAAGGCACGATGAAAGTTATAACAGGACTTCACATAGGAGCTGGAAACGATGAAATAAAGATAGGAGGAATAGACACTCCTGTTGTAAGAGACCCTGTAACAAATGAGCCCTACATTCCCGGTTCATCAATAAAAGGGAAAATGCGCTTTCTCCTTGAGTGGTATCTTGGAAAGGTTGACACAGAGAAAGGGGACGTTTTTAAAGATGTTAACGATAGTTCTGAAGAAGCAAAAGCTATACTTAAAATCTTTGGTCTGTCAGGAGATAGTAAAGTTTCCATTGGACCAACCAGAGCATCGTTCTATGACATTTTTCTTACAGATGAGAGTAAAGCGCTTCTTAAAGAGAAGGTTGGAAGTTTAATGACAGAAGATAAAACAGAGGTAAGGATAAACAGGATAAAAGGGACAGGGGAGCATCCGCGACACACAGAAAGAATTCCTGCAGGAGCTGAGTTTGCTTTCAAGCTTGTTTACAAGGTGTTTGACGACGAAGATGAGAAACTGTTTACCTACATACTTAAAGGACTGAAGCTTATAGAGTTTGACGGGCTTGGGGGAAGCGTTTCAAGAGGATACGGTAAAGTGAAGTTTGAAAACCTTAAGAAAACCGTTTTTGAAAAAGGTAAAGAAGCAGATTCAAAGGATATAACAGAAGAATTTGAAACTATGGGGCTTTAAAATGGAGAGAATCAGGATAAAAATAGAACCTGAAACTGCCTTTGCCTCGCCGATTCAAAGTGATACGCTGTTTGGTGAATTTTGCTGGCATTATAGATTTCTCTACGGAGATAGAAAACTTAATGAACTTCTTGATGGCTATAATAACAATCCTTCAATCGTTTTTTCCGACGGTTTTCCCGAAAACACTCTTCCAATGCCGACTTTAACCTTTAAAGAAAGTCCGTTTAAAGGAATAAAATTTAAGAAAGATAGAGTTGAGAGATACAAGCTGCTTAAAAAATTTAAGAAGAAAACGCTGATTGAGAAGTCACTTCTTGCTTCTCTTATAAAAGAGAAAACACTATCTGCAGACATTTTCTTGAAAATCGTGGAAGAAGAGAAGGAAGAGGAGAAAAAACCTGTCCATTTACATCAAAAGCAGATACACGTTGCCATAGATAGAGCTACCGGAAAAAGCCGTGAAGGGATACTTTTTGAGAAAAACTATACATTTTTCAGCACTCCGATAGAGATATACTGTAAATTTAATACGGAAAAAATATCCATTGAAGAGATAGAAGAGACTTTTAGATTTATGGGGATGAACGGCTTTGGAGCTGAAAAAACAACTGGAAAGGGAAAATTTATTCACAAGATTAAGGATTGGGATTTGCCAGAAATAGAAAAGCCGAACGGCTTCATCTCACTTTCAACGGGAATGCCAGAAGAAGTAGAAGTAAAAGAGCCTTATCATGTGAAATTTTTTACAAAGTTTCCAAAGCACGGCACGGAGATATTTCTTGAGAAGGATGCAAACATTTTTAAGAATCCTGTTATTATGACAGCGAGAGGTTCTGTATTTTCTTTGAAGGAGAAAAAGGAAGTTTACGGTAGAGTTTTTTATCTTTCAAAAGTTAAAACTCATATTCACTGTGGAAAAATAATCCCACTTTTTGTGAGGTTTTAAAATGGAAACTTATAAAATCAGATTGAAAGTTGAAACACCAGCTCATATAGGAACGGGAGAGGAGCATTATGCTACCGATTTTGCGATAAAAGATGGAAAATTCTATCTGATTGACCATAATAAATTCTTTAACCATCTTGAAAAGTTAGGAAAGGTTGATGAGTTTATTGAAATCGCAACATCAGACAATCCCTCATCAATACTTAAAATAAGGAAGCTGATAAAGGAAACCTTTAAACCAGAATTTGCAAAAGCTGAGATAGAAATAGATGAAACAGTTGCAAAAGAGATAGAAAAAAAATATACGGAAGTCTCAAAAGTGGAGGTATCAAGAAGAGAAGTTAATAAAGTAATAAACAGACTTTCCATCAAAAAAGTGTATAAATGTCCTTTAACTTTTAAACCAGTAGTTCCCGGTTCAAGCCTGAAAGGTGCAATAAGAACGGCAATAATAAGCTACATTCTGAAAAATAAAAAGGAAAATAATCCAGGATTAACAGCTTTTTTAACAAAGAATATCAAACTGCTTGATGACAAGACAATTTTAGATTTTAAAGTTGATGAAAATTTATCAAATCCAAAAACAGCAAGAGACCCTTTTAGATTTATAAAAGTTTCAGACTTTAACCCTATTGATACAGGTGTAAAAATAGGTAAAAGTCAGATGTATCACATAAAAAAAGGAAGCCTTAATCTTCCGGTTTATCTTGAGTATGTTAAAGAAGGTTCAACCTTTGAAGGAGAAATTAAAATAGATAGAGACATGGCGGAAAAGATATTTAAAGACACAGGTTTTCCATTTGAAATTCTTGAAATTGAAAATTTGCTAAAACAGATAAGAATACACTTTGGCAACTACGTTTATTACAAAAAAGAGAAAGAAAGAAATTTGAAATTTTCAAAGTGGAAGTTAAGAGCAAATAAACATAAAATGGAAGCGCCTTTAAAGATAGGATTTCACTCAGGAGCTTATGCAACAACAGTGGCTGATGACGAATTGAGGCAGGTTTACGACAGGAAAAGAAAGACAACAAAACCGGATCCATTAACCTTCTGGATGATAAATCAAAAGCCGATGGGATGGTGCTATTTAGAGGTGATTGAATAATGCCGGGAAGAATAAGAATAGGATTTAAAGCAGAGGAAAAAATCCCTTTGAAAGAGATAACACCAGATAGAATACACGGTTTATTTTTTTCGTTGCTTGATAAAAAAACCGCAGAGTTGCTACATGAAATAAAAGGCTTTAAACCCTTTACCCTCTATTCGCCTCTTTTCTTTTCTGATAGTGAAGAAACGACCGATTTTATACCTCTTGAGATTACATTTCTGGACGATGAGCTTTTCTCAAAAACCACAACAGCGGTAATTTTATACGGAAACAGAAAAGAGTTAAAGCTTGGAAATGTTGTTTTAAAAGTTTTAAGAGGTTTTAAGATAGAAGAAAACGATGTGATAAGCTTTGAAAAGCTTCTTGAAAATTCAGAACCAAACAGAGATTTGATAATGGATTTTGTTTCGCCGACCACATTTAAGAGGGGAAAATTTGATTATCCTATCCCCGTTCCTGAATTGATTTTTAAAAGTTTGCTGAAAAAATGGAATGTTTTTTCATCTGTCAAATTGGACTACAAAGAGTTTCTTGAAAAAGTTGGCAGGGATGTTCATATTTCTGGATGCTGGATAAAAACATATAAATTTGAATTCTCCAGTCTCAAAAAGATAACAGGATTTAAAGGTAGAGTTTTCCTTTTTAACAGCAGTAAAGATGAAAATTTCAGAAAAACCGTTCAGGCACTTGTGAACTTTGCAACTTTCTCAGGTGTTGGAAGAAAAACAACGATGGGATTTGGAAGGATCAAGAATATAAAATTTAGAATTTAAATAGATATTGAAAGTATGGAATTGCTTTTCGGGAGCTTTTTGGGGGAATGGATTGGGAATAGAAAATCTTAGAAACATATTTATTACAACTCATGGAGCGGTTATTAGAAAAAGAAAGTATGAGCTTATAGTAGAAGTTAAAAACAGGAAATATTCAATTCCATTTGGAACTTTCTCTAATGTCTTTATAGTAGCAAATGTAAATTTAACAACTCCGGTTATAAAATCTTTATCTGGAAGTGGAAAATATATATTTATTGTTAGAACAAATGGAGAGCTTTCTTCTATAATACTTCCTCAATTTCTTAGATCCTCATCAAAAAGAAGAATTAACCAATATAAGAGTTTTGAAATTGAGTATAAAAAGGTAGCAATGATACAGGAACTTTTGCGCAGGAAAGCTCTTTTAGCTCAATGGATTCTTGAGAAATTTTACGACTATTCTGGAAGACACTATTTGGAAAAAAGTGTTATAAAGTCATTTTATAAAGATACTGCTAAATGGATAGAAAAGTCGGATAAAATCTCTTTACTAAGAAGTATAGATGGATTTATAATGAATTCTCTTTATAGACACTTCTCAGCAGCTATATCTGGAAAGTGGAAATTTGAGAAGAGAACCTATAATCCGCCGGAAAATGAGGTAAACAGTCTTTTAAGTTTGGTATATACTTATACCTATTCTATATTGATACCTTTAATAGTATCTTTTGACCTTGATCCCTATTGTGGTTTTTTTCATGAAAAGAGAGGAAAACATGCAGCTCTTGCTTCAGATATTCTGGAGATTTTAAGACCTGGTCTTATATTTTTTGTAGCAGATATGCTAAATAGTGAATTTCTAACAAAAAGCGATTTCCGAAAGACAAAAAGAAGTGTACTTATTAAACCTGAAGCCTTAAAAGTCATATCAAAACTATATTCTGAAAAAATTTTGAATTCAGACTTCTTTTTTCCAGTTTCCCTATTTATTCACGAAGTAGTATTAAAATATTTGTAAGGTTACTGATATGAGATACCTTATAGTTTATGACATATCAAACGATAGAGCTCGTAATAAAATTTCCACAAAATTGAAAAAGTATGGGAAGAGAATTCAATATAGTGCTTTTGAGATAGAAATAGCTTCAAAAGAAATAGAAAGATTAATTAATGAGATGGAGAAACTTATAGATAATACTACCGATTCTATATTCCTTTTTCCACTTTCTTCTTATTTAATTCAATGTATTATAAAGCTTGGAAAAGTTGATGAAAATGAGGTAGCTCTATGAAATTTAAATTTTCGAAAAGAATTAATAACTATGTAGTAATATATGATATACTTTCTGATAAGCGTAGAGGTTGGATTTCGGCGGCAAATAGAAGAAGGACAAAAGTTTCAAGAATATTGATGGAATATGGGGTTAGAACACAAAAAAGTGTATTTGAAATTGAGATTAATACTCAGAAAGATTTTAATAGGCTGATCAGAAGTTTGCAAAAGATAATGACGAAAGACGACAAAATATACATTTACCCTATTGATTCAAAAAGTTTAAAAAGAGTTAGAAAACTTGGAAGTATGATAGAATATGACTTTTTCTTTTGAAATAGATATGTTATAATGCGCCTAATAGTTCTTTGAAAGATGAATATGCTTTAGTATTCTAATATTAAAATGCATTATAGTATCTAATAACTATTGTAAATAAGCTTGTTTAAGGCAAGTGTTGAAATGCCCTATAAACTGAGAGGGATTACAACTTGTAGTAATACATACCTACTACTCTCCTTCAGCTTACACACTAGTTGAAATGCCCTATAAACTGAGAGGGATTACAACTCCTATTTCTTCTAGTAACATTTTAACAACTGGTTGAAATGCCCTATAAACTGAGAGGGATTACAACTCATGACAACTTCTTCCATTCTCAACCTCCTTGATGTTGAAATGCCCTATAAACTGAGAGGGATTACAACCCCTCTTCAAGTTTTTGAGGAAATTGAATCATAACGAATTTCGTTGAAATGCCCTATAAACTGAGAGGGATTACAACAATTGTTACATCATCAATAGTTTCAGAATCATCATAAGTTGAAATGCCCTATAAACTGAGAGGGATTACAACTTTAGCCTAGAAATCCTATAGATGAGGAATTATCACCAGTAGCATGTTGAAATGCCCTATAAACTGAGAGGGATTACAACTTCTTTCCGCAATTCTTTTATAATCCTCTTTTTCCCAGTTGAAATGCCCTATAAACTGAGAGGGATTACAACTCAGCTTGGTTGCTGAAACGATCCTTTTTCCGAAATGTTCTTCGTTGAAATGCCCTATAAACTGAGAGGGATTACAACTTTATTTTGAAATAATCTTCAAATGTGTCATAACAATTTGTTGAAATGCCCTATAAACTGAGAGGGATTACAACTATAAGATATGCAGTATCCGTATTTGGCCGGATTGTGAACTTAGAGTTGAAATGCCCTATAAACTGAGAGGGATTACAACTTAATTTTTGCTGATTAATATTAACGTGTTTATTATCGGATTTTTCGTTGAAATGCCCTATAAACTGAGAGGGATTACAACCGGGCTTTCATCCCCTCCCGCAAAAAATAAAAAAGGGGAGGACCGTTGAAATGCCCTATAAACTGAGAGGGATTACAACACAACTTCCATTTCAACCTCCTTGATTTTATTTTCACGTTGAAATGCCCTATAAACTGAGAGGGATTACAACTTTCAAGTCATTGATATATTCTTTCGTCATTTCAATCGAATTAGTTGAAATGCCCTATAAACTGAGAGGGATTACAACTTCTTTATCATGTTAACCTCCTATAATCATATGTAATTAAAGAAGAGTTGAAATGCCCTATAAACTGAGAGGGATTACAACATGTTTACAATGAAGATGATTCACAAGATGGTGAAGAAAGTGTAGGTTGAAATGCCCTATAAACTGAGAGGGATTACAACATTCTTCGTCTATTAAAACAAATCTGTATCGTACACCTTCGGTTGAAATGCCCTATAAACTGAGAGGGATTACAACCTGTTTGTAGACAATATATTTATTAATGATTTTATATCTGTTAAGTTGAAATGCCCTATAAACTGAGAGGGATTACAACTCTAAATCAATTATTTGCCACGGTCCCCCTATTTTTTTTGGTTGAAATGCCCTATAAACTGAGAGGGATTACAACCTAATAATTATGTACTTATCTGTTTCCTTGATCTTTGTTGAAATGCCCTATAAACTGAGAGGGATTACAACCAGAAAAATATGTATAATCTCTGCAAGTATAAAAACACCGCAAGTTGAAATGCCCTATAAACTGAGAGGGATTACAACCAGAAAAATATGTATAATCTCTGCAAGTATAAAAACACCGCAAGTTGAAATGCCCTATAAACTGAGAGGGATTACAACCAGAAAAATATGTATAATCTCTGCAAGTATAAAAACACCGCAAGTTGAAATGCCCTATAAACTGAGAGGGATTACGATGAGTAGGTTTATTTTTTAGTTTAAGTTGTCCTAAACTTGATAGCTAAAAGCGAATTTTTGTTTTTAAAGATTCCCTGTCCAACGAAAAAAAGAATATTTTTATTTTAGAAAAACTTAAATCAAAAAGAGTTATATGTATGAATGAATTTTCTAAGATTTCTGAATGAAATCTTCTATAATTTTTATAGTCTGCGTATCATTTTTGTATCTTATGCTTCTTGTAATAGGGTTATACTCCAATAGATTAGTTAAAAGTCCTGAGTGAGCTATAAAATTCCTATGGCTGGGGTTTTTGCTTGTTTTAAATTTCTCGTTTTCATACTCTTGTGCATTTTTCCACATTTTTTCTATTATAGGATTGTCTTTTCCGAAATTAAAACTGATACTGGAATTTGATGATTTATGATTAGAGGTTAATTTCTTTAGTCTATCTATATCTTTAGCTAGCAAGATTTCGTTTGGAGAGTCTTTTCCAAATATTTCCCTATAAATAGAGGAAAATTTCTCATAAAGATCGTCTATAACTTCTCCTTGTTTGCCATTTTCAGGAATTCCATTTTTTTCAAGTAGGGCAGAAATTCCTCCATAGAATGAAAAAAGTAGAAAAGTGTTAGATATTAATCTGTAGTTGATTCCTTCTTTTGTAAATAGATAGTTTATTATCTTGTTTTTTTCATTTTTTTCGAATTTTGGAGGGCTTTCACTACTTCCCATTATAGGAGAAAGTTCTGAGATGAGATTTTTCATTATTTTTTTAATTTTTTTTTCAGGATAATATCCCAAGTGATATATAACCAAAGGAAAATTTTTAATTGTTGAAGTAAGAATGTATAAGGCACTTTTTGTGATTTTTTTTAGTTCATTTTTCATTTCACTGCTTACAGGTAGTTTATCTATGTTGCTCTCCACATCTCTTATTTCTTTCCATTTTATAGGTAGTGATAGGAACGCTTTAGGTTTAAAAGTTTCTTTATAAATATTAAATCTTACTTTATCAGAGTTACTGCCAATTACTGGTTCCGAATATACTATGTAAAATTTAGGTTTTTTCCTCTTTCCTAAATTTAAAAATTCAACAAATATTCTGAAGAATTTAAATGCTTCCAGCATAGCAAATGTTAATTGATTCATTCCGACAGAAACATCTGCAAAGAATTTTAGATTTTCTGTTTCTTCTGAAAGAAATTTTTTCGTGAAGTTGTGAAAGTAGAAGAATACAAGCTGGTAAAACCTTATATTATATTCATAATCATATTTTCCAAAACTTGGAGAAATTACGAAGTCAAATTCTATTTCGGAATTATTGGAAAGTTCTTTAATATCATTTAAAATACCTGATTCTAAAAGACTGTGAGGGATAAAGATTAAAGGTTTAACGTTTTCTTCTCTGCTAACAACCAAAGTGGAAAGTTTGGAAGGTTTTGAGTTTTTCCCTTCGTAAGAAAAGTTAACTTCTCTCCACCCTTTTACATTACCAAGAGTCGCACATATAAAACCTTGCATTTCCCTTTCTCCTTGTTCTTTTCCAATAAAACTTTTTATTTTCCTTTATCCATCTTTTTCTGTTATGATGCTTACTTAATTCATGGTTATACTCAGCATGCATAACTATTTTAACATTTTTTAGCTTTCTTTCTCTCATTGCGAAATCTCCTTTTTAGTTTTTCGCTAAAGCTTGCTGAATTTTTTCCGGAAACATATCCTATAATAGTAAATATTACAAATGGAGAAATGCATGCCATTAAAGTAAACAAAATTAAAACCTTTATTAAAATTGGAATTAATATTTTTGCTAAAAGCCAGAGAGCAACTATTCCTACAACTGCCAGTAGTAAAGGCATTTTTCCTCCTTTTTAAAGCTTTATATCTATAAATAACGAAATTTTTGCAGAAATTCTGACTAATTTTCCCTGTTTAAGGTATTTATAATTTCCCATATAGCAGCACCAAGTACCATAAATATGATAAATGGACTAATTGCGCTTAAAAGGGCAAATAATTTAAGGATAGCTGTGAAAAAAGGTATTAAAATTTTGGATGCAAAATAAAGGAAAACAAATATGAGTATTAAAACAAGCACAGCCACCTTTTCCTCCTGATATATTTTTTTACTCCTAATACTTGCTCTGAATTTAACAACCAAAAACTATAATCTTTACTGTACTTTGTGCGTTTACATCACTTCCTTTGTCTTCACTTAATAATTAACGATTTTTGAATAAAATTCTGACATTAATTATGCTTTTTTCTGTTTTTAATTACCGTGCCATGTAGAAATTTCTATTGTGTATGAAAGTACAAAACGGAAGATTAAATGGAAGTAATGATTTTATTAGCAAAGGAGATTTTATAGAAATAATGGAAAAGTGTTAAGTTATAATAGTTTTCCCCATTTGTTATTTTTGCTTTTATATGCAAGTGTAGATGATCTAAAAGAGTAGTAAACGGTTTTTTTGGACCAAAAAGAAAATTTAAGAAATGTTCTCTATGAGATATCCCAAATAGCTTACACAAGATTTTTTACATAACCCGGTTGTTTCTGTAGTTGTTTTTTCTGTTCGTTCATATTTTGAGTATCCTAAGAATTTTTCTAATTCAGCTTCTAATGCTTCTTGAAGTGTTTACTGAATTAGTGTCTTTATCTTCTGTTTTACTTCTTCAGGGTTGTATCCGCTTTTCATGGTGTCCACCTCCTTGTTTTGTCTGTTGTTTATTTTTACACACTTTGGTGGACACTCCCAGAAAAGGCAATTTATGGATTTTGTTGATAATAAATGCAACCTCTGTGTTGGGAGTTGACATCTTTCATAGGAGTTATTATGAATTATGAAGAGTTGACAGAAGTCGTAATCCCTCACGTTTTTCAGGGCATTTCAACCTTCCCTGAAATTACTGATGAGTGGTGGGAGGAGTAGCCTCTGTCGTAATCCCTCACGTTTTTTAGGGCATTTCAACTCGTAGAATTGAATGCAAAATCAATAAAGATGAAACAATTAAAGGTCGTAATCCCTCACGTTTTTTAGGGCATTTCAACTAACACAACAGATATAATAGATATAGATGATCTAATAGCGCCGATGTCGTAATCCCTCACGTTTTTTAGGGCATTTCAACAGAAAATTCCCTTCAAAAATAAAGGAATTGCTCTCCCCCAAGTCGTAATCCCTCACGTTTTTTAGGGCATTTCAACACCTTACAGTCGGGGCTTGTAAATGGCCCCGTTTGTAAGTCGTAATCCCTCACGTTTTTTAGGGCATTTCAACTATAGTGAATAAAATAAAATAGGAGGTTGGTATGTTGTCGTAATCCCTCACGTTTTTTAGGGCATTTCAACTAATAGTTTGAGAATTATCAATTAATGAAAGTATGTATATCGTCGTAATCCCTCACGTTTTTTAGGGCATTTCAACAGTGGCAAAATTCGGGCATTGAAATTCAATGCCTACAAAACTTAAAGTTTTAATAAATATCTAATATAGGCTACAGCTCAAAGCCTCTGACCCTCTAAAAATTTACCTTATTCATATTACAAAGAGCTACACATAAATGATAGCAAATTTTTCCACTTAAATACAGTCAAGTTTGAGAATGTTTGAAAATTCTCATTTGTTTCTAAAAGGTATTAAGATTCTTCGGCTGCAAAGCAGCCTCAGAATGACGATGAAAGTCATCCTGAGGGCAAAGCCCGAAGGATCTCTTAAAATTCATAGCCATTTTTCAAACAGCCTCAGTTAAGTTTCAAGGTTTCAAGTATTAAAAACTCTGTTAAAAATGTAATCCACATGTTTTGTATGGTAAGAAAGGTCAAAGATATCTTCTATCTCTTTATCTGTAAGAACTTTCTTAACTCTCTCATCCGATTTTAAAAGTTCTTTAAAGTCTTTTCCTTCCTGCCACACTTTCATTGCATTTTCTTGAACTACAGCATAAGCATCTTCTCTTGAAAGACCTCCCTTTTCTATAAGTGTAAGGAGCACTCTTTGTGAGAAAACAAGCCCTTTAAGAAGATTTAAGTTTTTCATCATATTTTCAGGATATACAACAAGATTATCTATCAGCCATTCAAACTTTTGAAGCATGTAATCAAGAGCTATACATGCATCAACAAAAGTTGTTCTTTCAGTAGAAGAATGACTTATATCTCTTTCATGCCATAAAGCTATATTTTCCATTCCTATAATGGAAGCACTCCTTACAACTCTTGCAAGACCGCACAATCTTTCTGATAAAATCGGATTCCTTTTATGAGGCATTGCAGAAGACCCTTTCTGCCCTTTTCTGAAAGGTTCTTCAACTTCCCTGACTTCTGTTCTTTGAAGGTGTCTTATCTCTGTAGCAAACTGTTCAATGGAGCTTGCAGTAATTGCAAGTGCGTTTAGAAACTCTGCATGTCTATCTCTCTGAACAACTTGATTTGAAACTTTAGCATACCCTATTCCAAGCTCCCTGCACGCTATCTCTTCCACTCTCGGGTCTATATTCGCATAAGTCCCAACAGCTCCAGATATCTTACCCACCGCAGCCCTTTCAATAGCTGCTGATAGTCTTTCCCTATTTCTTTTCATCTCCTCATACCAGATGGCAAGCTTTAACCCGAATGTTATCGGTTCAGCGTGGATACCGTGTGTTCTACCAATCATCACGGTATACTTATGCTCAAGCGCCCTTCTTTTTATAGCTTCAAGTATTCTGTCTATATCTTTTAAAAGAATTTCCCCAGCCTGTTTTATCTGAATGGCAAAGGCTGTATCAAGCATATCTGATGAAGTCATCCCAAAATGAAGATATTTTGCCGAATCTCCGACAATTTCCTTAATGTATGTAAGAAAAGCGATAACATCGTGATTTGTTATCTCTTCTATTTCATTTATCCTTTTTATATCAAACTCTTTCCTGCCTTCTATAAAGTCTCTTGTCTTTTCTTCTATCTCCTTTAAAGCCTCTTCTGGCACTTTACCAAGCTGAACCCACGCTTTTGTAGCAGCAATCTCTACTTTAAGCCATGCTCTATATTTGTTCTGCAAATCCCAAACTGCACTCATTTCAGGGAGAGAATAACGAGCAATCATATAACCTCCAGCAATTACGTAATTTCCATAGTTTTTAATAGATGCTTAAGCTCAACAGTTAGATTAAGCATAAGCTCTTTAGCAAACTCCGTTTTACCTTCAAATCCAAAAACCACAATATCAGAAGTTGCTCTTATAATGTAAAAAGGTAATACAGGTGATTTCAAACCCATCGCAGGGAAAAGCAATCTACCGTTTATCTCTTTATTTTCAGGAAAGACAGGTGCATCACCTATAGGATTAACAGCTATCGCTTCAAATGAAATATCCCTTAGTTTATACACATCTGGCACATCATTAATGGCAGAAACAAAGAAACCTTTATACCTTCCAATAAAAGGCAATCTAATTGACTTCCTTCTATTTTCAAAAGTAGCTACTTTTTCAACATTTAAAACATTACCTTCTACAGACTTTATGTCATAAACCTGAACCTTATTTGTATGGTCAATAAGTTTTAATCCTTTAGAAGTATCAATAAAATTCATTATTTTTAAAGCAGGAACTAAAACTCTATTTCCTTCAAATTCAACATTCACAGGGAAATCAGCCTTTGGAAGTGCAGGAATATCAAGAGTTAAAAATGCTATTGTTTTCATTAAAGTATCTCCATAATTACTGTGGTTCTTTTTCCTTCAATTTTATAATATTTTCTATCTCCTGAGGAGTGAAATAATAAGCAGTAGAGCAGAAATTACATTTTATTTCTGCCCCTCCTTCTTCAATAAGCTTTTTCAAATCTTCCACTGGAAGAAGGAAAAGGCTCTGTTCGGCTGTTTCTTTTGAACATCTACATTTAAATGAAAGCTCTTTAAGTGCAAGAACCTTAACCGTGAACCCTTCAAGCACCTGCTCAATTATATCTTCAGGTCTCTTACCAGATGTCAAAAGCTCTGTCATAGGCGGGAGTTTCTTCACATTTTCTTCAATCTTTGCAATATTCTTGTCCTTTGCTCCAGGTAGCGGCTGAACCAGAAAACCGCCTGCTGCCTGCACTTTTCCATCTTCACCTATTAAAACTCCAAGTGAAACTGCCGATGGAATTTGCTCCGATTTTAAAAGATAATAGGCTATGTCTTCTGCTATTTCTCCAGAAACAATCGGAACAGAACTTTCATAAGGAGTTCTAAGTCCTAAATCTTTCACCACAGTCAGAGTTCCTTTCCCTATTGCACTTTTAACGTCAAACTTCTTTTTCCCGTTAACAACCTTTGATTTAAGCTCAAGATGTTTATTCTGTATAAATCCTCTGACTTCTCCTTTCCCGTTGGCTTCAGCAACAACAAGTCCAGCAGGCCCATCTCCTTCTATACGAAGTAAAACTCTCTGCTCTGTAGCATGCTTTACAAGAGTGGTCAGAAGGATAGCCCCTGCCATTGTCCTTCCAAGAACAACAGTTGAAAGAGGAGTAAGCCCGTGTTTTAACCTTGCAATATCTGTAAGGTTGGTTGTTCTTATACAAAAAATTCTTATAGCATCTTCCCCTGTAACAGCTACAACACCGTAATCTCTATCACCGAAATACTCTTTAAAGTCTTTCTTTACTTGCTCATCAAGCTTCTTAAGCATAAAACAACTCCTTACTTTGCATAATCTACAGCTCTTGTTTCTCTTATAACAGTTATTTTAATCTGGCCTGGATACTGAACCTCTTCCTCTATCCTTTTTGCAATCTGGTGAGCAAGAAGTGCTGCCTCTTCATCGGTAATTTTATCATGTTCAACCATTATTCTAACTTCTCTTCCAGCCTGTATTGCAAAAGCTTTTGAAACTCCAGGGAAGGATTCAGCTATACTTTCAAGTTTTTCTATCCTTTTAATGTAAGCTTCAAGGCTCTCTCTCCTTGCTCCAGGTCTTGCAGCAGAAAGGGCATCTCCCACCTGCGCAAGAACAGACTCAACATATTTAGCTTCCACCTCTCCGTGATGAGAAGCTGCAGCGTTAACAACCTCATCAGGTTCACCATAACGTTTTAAGATTTCAGCACCAACAGCAGCATGAGAACCTTCAGTTTCATGAGATACAGCCTTTCCTATATCATGGAAAAGTCCCGCCCTTTTTGCAAGTTCAGGGTCAGCATCTATTTCAGCAGCAAGCATTGAAGCAAGATAGGCCACTTCTTTCACATGCTGTAAAACATTTTGTCCGTAGCTTGTTCTGAATTTAAGACTTCCAAGAAGCTTGATGAGTTCTGGATGAACGTTTGAAATACCAAGCTCAAATAGTGTTTCTTCACCTGCAGAGATTATCTCCTGGTCTATCTCTTCTCTTACTTTTTCAACAACCTCTTCTATCCTTGCAGGATGAATTCTTCCATCTGCAACAAGTCTTTCAAGTGCTATCCTTGCAACTTCTCTTCTTACAGGGTCAAAACAGGATATTGCAACAGCTTCTGGAGTATCATCTATGATAAGGTCAACTCCTGTAGCAAGCTCAAACGCTCTGATATTTCTCCCTTCCCTTCCGATAATTCTTCCTTTCATCTCGTTATTAGGAAGGTCCACAACAGCAACTGTTGTCTCAGCAACGTGCTCTGTCGCAAGCCTTTGAATCGTTGTAGAAAGAATTCTCCTCGCCCTTCTTTCAGCCATAAACTCAAACTCTTCTTCCATCTTTTTATATCTTGCAGCAAGTTCAGACTTTATCTCATCTTCCATCCTTCTTAAAAGCTCTTCTTCTGCTTCCTCTTTTGTCATACCTGAAATCTCTTCAAGTTTTTTAAGTTCTCCCTCAATCAATCTTGCAAGCTCAAGCTCTTTTTCTGAAAGTTCCGCTTCAAGCTTTTGAAGTTCCTGTTTTTTAGCTTCAAGTTCTTTTTCTATCCTTTCAAGAAACTCAGCACGTTTATCAAGATTTTCTTCCCGTTTATCAAGGGAAATTTCCCTTTTATCAAGAAACTCCTCCCTTTTTAAAAGCCTTTTCTCAAACTCCTGAAGTTCCCTTCTCTTTTCTCTAAGCTCTTCATCTATACGCTCTTTCTCAAGTTGAACCTTCTCCTTTGCATGAAGAAGTGCTTCTCTCCTTATTTCCTCAACCTTTTCCTGAGCCTCTTTTAGAATAGAATCAGCTTTCCTTTTTAAATCTTCAGCTTCTTCTCTGGCTCTTCTTATAACTCTTTCTGCTTCCTCTTTAGCTTCTTCTCTAATCTGCTCTCTTATCCTTTCAATCTCGGCTTTCTCTTTTTTTGTTCCTACAACAAAGCCGGCACCAACACCTGCAATGATAGATAAAATAACTATCATTAACTGTTCCATTTTTTCCTCCTTATTACTCTTTTTTCAGAAACAACAACATCAACAGGCACATCAAACGGCTCAACGGGAAGTCTGTCAATTATCTGAAAGTCAAAACAAACTCCGACCTTAAAATAGTCTTTTCCGGATAAAAACCTGTCGTAGAATCCACCACCGTAACCAAGACGGTAACATTCAAGGTCAAAAGCTATACCGGGAACAAAAACAACATCGGGCTTGTAGCTTTTTGAAAGAAAAACAGGTTCAAAAATACCTTTAAAACCTTTAGAAAGTTCATCTAAAGATGAAACTTCAATAGGAATAATCTCTTTTCCAACAACTTTAGGAAATAGAACTCTCTTTCCATGATCTTTTAAAAAAGAGAAAAGAGAAAGGAGAGAAACCTCTCCCTTGTGGGGGTAGTATAGAAGAAAACTGCTAAATTCAAGAAGGTTTTCTATGTTAAGAATATGCCCACAAACCTCAATGCTCAACTTCTCAGCGCAGGTTTTATCAAGCAATAAACGTTTCTCTTTTATTCTTTTCCTTATCTCAGCTTTAAGCTCTTTCATACTACCCCTATAATGGGGCATAAGGGGAAGGGAAAACTACGGCGCTATTTTTTTCTTTGAATTTATTAAAACCTTCGCGCCTTCCTCATGAAGTCTCTGAATTTCAAGACCAAGATCTCTTATCTGCTCTCTTAACATCTCATTTTCATCAAGAAGATACAAGCATGCTATGACAAGTGCCTTATCGTATGTAATCTTTGTATTGGCAGACCTTATACGCTCTATCATCTTTTCAAGTCTGACACCAAGATGCCTTACATACTCAGGGTCTTTATCGGTCCTTATGGTAAATCTCCTGCCGGAGACAATTATATCTACAGTATTAGGCAAATTTGCCACTTTCCACTTCCTCTTATGCCCTTAAATGGATATTTTCTTTTTCAAGATTTTTTACAACTTTCTCTATTATACGTGAAACTTCTTCATCTGACAATGTTTTTTCCGAAGAACGGAAAGTCAGGGAAAACGCAAGGCTTTTCTTGCCTTCAGGTATATTTTCCCCTTCATATATATCAAAAAGCTTAATTTTTTCTAAAAGTTTACCGGCAGACTTAACAATTATCTTTTCAACATCTTTTGCAAAAACATCTTTATCCACAAGAACAGCAATATCCCTTGTAACAGGTGGAAACTTCGGAAGCTTTTTAAATTTAGCAACTTTCCCCTTTGCAAGTTCAAGGAGAAGTTCAAGGTCAATTTCAGCAATATAAACAGGTTGCTTTATCTCAAACTTTTCATCAATATCAGGATGGAGTCTTCCTAAAAACCCTGCATATTTTCCGTCAATAATCAATTTTGCTGCCTGTCCGGGATGGAGAAAAGATTTATCCTCTTCTCTCTCAAACTCAGGAGTAAGATTCAGAAAATCCACAAGTTCTTCAACAAATCCTTTCAGGTCATAGAAATCAACTTTTCTCTCTCTGAACATTCCTTCGGAAACTTTCCCAGAAAGAAGAATTGAAAGGTGCAACCTTTCTTCAGGTAAGTCTTTACCAGTATCTTCAAATGTCACAGCCGTTTCAAAAATCGCAATATCTTTTTCGTTTCTTTTGATATTTTGAACACAGTTATTTATAAGAGAAGGGAAAAGAACATCTCTCATACCAACCCACTCTTCTGAAAGCGGATTGGAAATTTTAACAAGGGAATCAAAATCAAGACCAAAAGTTTCATACAATTTTTTACTTATAAAACTGTAATTTATAACTTCTGTAAGACCTTTAGCTGCAAGAAACTCTTTTATCTCAACAATGTTAAAAAAGTCTCTGGGTCTTTCAACATCTGAATGCATAAGAGGATAGGTGCTCTTTACATTCTTCATTCCATAAATGCGAACAATCTCTTCTATAATATCAACTTCCCTTGAAATATCATATTTTCGCCAGGAAGGAACCTTAACAACAATATAATCCTGCTCTTTCTTAACAGGGAAACCAAGAGAAGCAAGAATCTCAAAAGATTTTCTTGGCGGAATATCAACACCTATAAGCTTTTTAACTTTATCCGGATTAAAGACTATAACCTTAGGAGTATAAGGTTTCGGGTAAAACTCAACTTTTCCAGATAAAATATTAGCATCAGCATATTTCTGTAAAAGGTGTAAAGCTCTTTCAGCGGCAAAAATTGTAGCTTCAATATCAGCACCCCTTTCAAACCTGTAAGACGCATCGGTTGAAAGACCAAGTCTTTTTGCCGTTTTCCTTATGGTAAATGGGTCAAAATGGGCACTTTCAAGAACAACATCTGTAGTATTATAAGTAACTCCTGAATCCTCTCCACCCATAATGCCTGCAAGAGCAAGAGGTTTTTCAGTATCAGCAATAACAAGGTCTGAAGATGTAAGAGTTCTCTCAACACCATCAAGAGTTACAATTTTTTCTCCATCTTTTGCCTTTCTAACAACAATCGTTTTATCTTTTATTTTACTTTCATCAAAAGCGTGTAAAGGCTGTCCAATCTCATACAAAACGTAGTTTGTAATATCAACAACGTTATTAATAGGCCTTAAACCCACAAGATAAAGTCTTATCTGCATAAAAAGTGGAGAGTGCTTTACTTTCACATCTTTGGCAACAAAACCATCATACCTTGGACATCCCTTTTCATCTTCAACAACAAGCTCAAGCTCTTCAGAAGCTTTCTTTTCAATGGTAGTGTAGGAAATTTCCGGAAGAACAATCTCCCTTCCGAGAACAGCTTTTAATTCCCTTGCTATTCCAAGGATACTGAGAGCATCTGGACGGTTTGTTGTTATTTCATACTCTATAATCCAGTCATCAAGACCAAGAGCCTTAACAGCATCAGCACCAAGCTCAAGATTGGCATCTTCAGGAAGAATCATTATCCCGTCTGAATGGGTAGTAAGACCCAGTTCCTCTTCAGAACAGAGCATTCCGTTTGATTCAACACCTCTTAACTTGCTCTTCTTTATTCTTATTCCTATTGGAAGCTTTGAGCCGTGAAGAGCAACAGGAACAACAGCTCCCTCAAAAATATTATCAGCACCTGTTACTATTTGTAAAACGGTATCTCCAATATCCACCTGACAGATTTTAAGCTTATCAGCATTTGGATGTTTCTCAATCGTAAGGATTTTACCTATAACAACCTTTTCAATATCTTTTCCAGCGTAGTAAACAGAATCAACTTCTATACCTATATCTGTAAGAATATCAGCTATCTCTTCAGCTGAGTAATCTTCAATGTTTATAAATTCTTTAAGCCAGTTATATGTTATCCTCATATTTCCAACCCTTTAAACTGTTTTATAAATCTTAAATCGTTTTCAAAGAACAATCTTAAATCATCAATACCGTATTTGAGCATCGTAAGCCTTTCAACACCCATTCCAAAGGCAAACCCCTGATATGTTTCCGGGTCTATATTAACAGAGCGGAAAACTGCAGGATCAACCATACCGCAACCAAGCACTTCAAGCCAACCTGTTCCTTTACAAACTTTACAGCCACTTCCACCGCAAATAACACACCCTATATCAACTTCAGCACTGGGCTCTGTAAAAGGGAAAAAACTCGGTCTGAACCTGACCTTTGTGTCAGAACCAAAAAACTCTTTAAGGAAAAGCTCAAGAACACCTTTAAGGTCGGCAAAAGTTACAGAAGTATCTACCATCAATCCTTCAACCTGATGAAACATTGGAGTGTGAGTAACATCAGCATCTTTTCTGTAAACTTTACCCGGTGCAATTATCTGAACAGGAGGTTGTGTTGATTCCATAACCCTTATCTGAACAGGAGAAGTGTGTGTTCTTAAAACAGTTTCTTCATTTATATAAAAAGTATCCTGCATCTCTCTTGCTGGATGTCCTTTAGGAATGTTTAAAGCTTCAAAGTTGTAAAAATCGGTTTCTATCTCAGGACCTTTAGCAACGGCAAAACCCATAGAAGTAAATATGTTAACAATTTCCGTTAACGTTTTTGTTATTGGATGAAGAGCACCCGAAGAAACTTTTCTGCCTGGAAGTGTTATATCTATATATTCCTGCCTTATTTTCCTTTGTTTTTCTATTTCCTTAAGCCTTTGAACCTTTTCTTCAATAAAAGACTCTATCTCTTTTTTTAGTTCATTACACGCCTTTCCAAAATCCTTTCTTTTTTCAGGAGGAAGTTCCGGTATTCTTTTCAAAAGAGAAGTTATCTCACCTTTTCTCCCAAGATACTTTACCCGCAGTTCTTCAACTGCTTTTAAAGAAGAAATTTTTGATAACTCTTCCTGAACTTTTTTCTTTATATCATTTAAAATTCCAATATCCATTTTCCCCTCTTAAAATTCACTTCCTTAAAATGAAAAAGGGGAGGCTTAACCTCCCCACAGATTATAGCAGTTTTAAATAACCGCCTTCACTCTTTCAACAATAGCTTTGAAACCTTCAGGGTCTCTTACAGCAATATCTGCAAGAACTTTTCTGTCAAGCTCAATTCCAGCTTTTTTAAGACCATTGATAAATCTGCTGTAATTGAGACCAAACTGCCTAACTGCCGCATTAATTCTTGCAATCCAGAGTCTTCTGAACTCTCTTTTTCTCTCTCTTCTATGCTTGTAAGCATAAAAGAGAGACTTCATTACCTGAATTTTCATAGTTCTGTAAAGCTTATGTTTTGCACCAAAGTAGCCTTTGGTCATCTTCTTCAATTTCTTTCTTCTGTACCTTCTTCTACTTGTTTTAACTCTCATCTTCTCTCCTCCTTTTTTGCGAGCTACGGGCGCCTTCTAAGGCTTTATGCCCGATTGCATCACTTACTTGTAAAGCACAAGTTCTCTGTAGTTTGCAGCCTGAGCACCTGAAAGATAGCCAGCTTTCCTGAGCCTTCTTTTTCTCTTTCTACTCTTTTTTGTAAGGATGTGACCTTTGTTAGGATGCCAGTGTTTCACCTTACCTGTAGCTGTAACCTTTACTCTCTTTGCTGCAGATCTGCGAGTCTTTATCTTTGGCATACCAATCGCCTCCTTCAAAAATTAAACGGTAGTAATTATATACTCTAAAAAGCATATTTCAAGGCTACAAAAGTTATCTTTTCGTTCCGCCTACAGTAATCTCTTTTATTCTAATAGTCGGAAGAGCATCAGAAACCGGCACACCCTGACCGTCTTTGCCGCACGTTCCTATTGCGAAACCAAGGTCATTACCAACAGCATCAATATTTTGTAGCACTGCAGGTCCGTTACCTATCAAAGAAGCTCCCTTAATCGGATAAGTAATCTTTCCGTTCTCTATCATATACCCTTCCGATATTTCAAAAACAAAATCTCCGTTTACAGTATTAACCTGTCCTCCACCCATCTTTACAACATATATTCCACGGTCGGTTCCTTCTATAATATCCTGAGGATTATCATTTCCTGGAGCTATAAATGTGTTTGTCATTCTTGGAATAGGAACATGCATGTATGATTGTCTTCTTCCGTTTCCTGTCAGGATAAACGTTCCAGACTGTTCAGATTGAAGCCTATCATACATAAAGCTTTTAAGGATACCGTTTTCTATAAGAACGGTTTTACCTGTAGGAACTCCCTCGTCATCATAACCTGAAGAACCGTATTTTCCTTTAAGAGTGCCATCATCTATAACAGTTACAAGTTCTGAAGCAACCTTCTCACCTAACTTACCAGAATAGACAGAAAGCCCCTGATTAGCAATGTCAGCTTCAAGTCCATGCCCCACAGCTTCATGAATCATAGTTCCGCCAGCTTTTGATGAGATAACAACTGTAAACGTTCCTGCCGGAGCAGGCTCTGCAGAAAGCATTTTTAGTGCTCTTTCCGCAGCATTTAAAGCTATATCTTCAGGTTGATATTCATTGAAAAGGGAGTAATCACCAAGGTGACCTACAGGTTCATAACCTGTCTGTAAAGATTTCCCGTCTGAAGCAACAACAAGAACGTAAAAAACAACCCGCGGCCGTATATCTTCAACTATATGACCAAGAGAGTTAACAATTACTACTTCCTGAATGGAATCTTTAAGAACAACCGTTACCTGCTTTATCCTGTCTCCACACTCCCTTGCCCTGTAATTTGCCCTTTTTAAAAGCATTATCTTATCTTCAGATGAAACGTTGAAATCAACACCACCGTCAACAACCTGCTGGTATCTTTTTTCTTTAGGTTCCCAGTTGATAGAGACCGGTTTATCACCATTTGCAGGAGCAAGGTTATTGATTACATTAAGAATCGCTTTTTGAGTTATATCGTTTGTAAAACCGTAAAAGGTCTTACCTCCCTTTATCATTCTTATACCGACACCTATCTCTATCCCGTTTGAAACACTTTCAACCTTGTTATCCTCAAGCTTGGCAGTAAATGTAAATTTCTTTTCAAAGAAAAGGTCAGCAAAATCAGCACCGCGCTTTATAAGCTCTTTAACACCAAATTCTCCAAGCTCTTTAAAATCAACAAGCATACTCAAATCCCCCAATCTCTAAAATAAAGGAAATCTTTATCCACCGTTCTCTGTGCTATCTTGCAAACTATCGGTAATTTCCTTTTATACTGACTTCTTTTAACCATTTTTAAAATCTTCTCAACAATAGAAGCATCAAAACCAAAACCTACAATTTCATCTTTTCTCATTTTAAAATCAACATAAGCAACAAGAATCTGGTCAAGAAGGTTATATGAAAATCCAAGCTCTCCCTCGTCTGTCTGGCCGGGCCACAAATCCGCAGAAGGTTTTTTTCTAACTATCTTTTCAGGAACTCCTATAAACTCTGCAATCTCCCAGACCTGTGTTTTATAAAGGTCGCCAAGAGGATTAATGTCATGAGCGTTATCTCCCCAGCGGGTGGAATAACCTATAAGAAGCTCACTTTTATTGCTCGTTCCTACAACAAGAGCTTTATTAGCGTAAGCAAAGTCGTAAAGTATGGACATCCTTTCCCTTGCCATCTTGTTTCCACGGCGAAGGTTTGAAGCATCTGGAAAGTTTCTGTAGTAAGCATCTATCTGCGGAGTTATATCTATCTCGTGAAACTCTGCTCCAAGCACCTCTCCAACAAGCCTTGCATCTTCTACAGATTCTCTTGAACTCTCTCTATACGGCATAGAAATTAAAATAACGTTTTCCCTTCCAAGAGCTTCAACAGCAAGAAAAGCTGAAAGGGCAGAATCAACTCCCCCGCTTACAGCTATAACAGCTTTTTCAAATCCAGCCTTTTCAATTTCTTGCTTTATAAAGTTTGTAAGAACATTAACAACAAAGTGCTTATCCTCTATTTTTAACAATTCTTTTAGTTTCTCTTTCATTTTCAGTTTCCTTTTAAAAATTTATCAAGCTCTCTCTGAAGAATGTGTGGTTTTTCATCTCTTAAAAGTGGAAGATTTATCCTTGCTGACCTTATAAGTGATTCTTCAATATCTGCAATTACTATCTCCTCGCCAAAGGTGGACCCTTCAGCAACAACATTTCCGTAAGGATCGCATATAAAGGAATTACCTGAAAAGACAAAACCGTCCTCAACGCCAACCCTGTTTGAATAGATAAAATAGGAACCGGTTAAACGGGAATAAAACTCTCCCATATTTTTCCAAACCTCTGTATTCCCGAACATTCCTTTATCTTTATAACCTCTCCCAGGGCTTGCAGACTGAGCAAATATCAGCTTTGCTCCTTTTAAAAAAGGAATATAAAGGGAAGAAAAGTGCCAGCAGTCCTCACATATTAAAACAGTTGATTTAAATCCGTTTGTAACAAAAGTTTCAAATCTATCTCCGGCACCTACAAACCTTGCCTCATCAAACATACCGTAAGTTGGAAGGTAAACTTTCCGATGAACAAATCTGACAACTCCACCTTCTATATAAAAAGCACTGTTGTAAAGTATATGCTCCTGAGATTCCTCAATACCGCCAACGATTATACCTATATGGTGACTCAATCTTTTCAAAGGAGCAAGCCTTTCATCATCAGGTGTTATAGCTATTTCAGAAGTGATATCCTGAAGATAGTATCCTGTTAAAGAAAGCTCTGGGAAGATGCAGACAGAAACTCCCCGCTCTATACACTTTTCAACAAATCCACAAATTTTTTCAATGTTTTTTTCAAGTTCGCCAAGAACCGTATTTATCTGAACAGCCGCTATTTTCATAACAAATAACCACCTGAAAGTAATAGTTTTTAAACCTAACTCTATTTTAGAAAAGAAATGACAGGTTTTCAAACTCCAGAAAAGCCGGCAGCAGCCGGCAGACAATTAATATAGCAGACAATTAATATATAGGAATCAACCAATGGGAATACTTATCAACGTTACCTTTAACTATATCAAAATAAAGCTCTTGAAGTTTTGAAGTAATTTTTCCTATCTCTCCCGTTCCTATAACCCTTCCATCTATCTCTGCAATAGGTGCAACCTGCGCTCCCGTTCCTGTAAAGAAGGCTTCATCAGCAATGTAAAGCTCACTTCTTAAAATAGGCCTTTCAACAACCTCAACTCCAAGCTCTTCCTTTAAAAGCTCTATAACGGCGTTTCTTGTTATACCTTCAAGAATATTACTGTAAGATGGTGTTGTTATAGCAACACCATTTCTTATAATGAAAAGGTTTTCTGCACTTCCTTCAGCAACAGTTCCATCTGTGTTAAGCATTATAGCTTCATCTGCCCCAGCTAATATCGCTTCTGTCTTTGCAAAAGCACTGTTTACATAAGCTCCTGCAACTTTACACCTTGCAGGTATCATTGAGTCGTTAATTCTGCGGAAAGAAGATGTAATAACTTTAAGTCCCTTTTTAGTATCAAGGTAATCTCCAAGTGGAACTGTATATATTGCAAGCTCTGTATCGTAACCGATGAGTTTCGGAGATATTTGAAGATTAGGGAAGTAAGCGATAGGTCTTATGTAAACGTTCTCTTTATGCTCACATCTCCTTAAAAGCTCAACCGTAATCTCTGTTAACTCATCAACCGTTTTATCCAGCTTCATATTTAAAATTTTGCAGTTTGCAACCATCCTTTCATAATGCTTTTTAAAGAAAAGACCAAAAAGCTGATTTTTCTCTTCATTCCAGTAAGCTCTTATACCTTCAAAAATAGCCGTGCCATAATGAAAAGAGTTTGTCTGAATATTTATGTTTGCTTCATCTATAGGAACAAATTTCCCTTCAAAATAGGCATAACGTTGAGCCATCTATAACCTCCTTCTATCGCCGTTTAAACTGGAATTATACCTTTTTATAAACTCTTCTTCTATAAATAACAATAGCTATCCCGAAAAGAACCATAAAGACACTCAAAATCTGATTATTACTAAGCATCCCGAAAAACTCTTTAGGTGTTGCTCTCCAGAATTCTATAAGAAAACGGAAAATCCCGTAAAAGATAAAATAAAATCCAAAAATCTCTCCAGGAGCTTTACGTCTTTTGTAAAGAAGATAAAGAATTCCAGCTATTAAAAAATTTGCAACAGCAGAAACCGGTTCTGTAGGATAGAGAGGAACATTTAAAGGAGCCGCAGAATGAGGGTCTTTAAAAACTATAGCAAAACGGGAATGACATTCCTTCCCGTAGCAACATCCAGCCATGGTGCAGCCTATTCTTCCAAAAGCAAGACCAACTTCTCCTGCAATAACCGCTATATCCGCCGTTTTCCATATCGGGATGTTCCACCTTTTAGCAAGAAAAAGGGCCGTAGCAAACCCGAACAGAAACCCTCCATACCAGACGAGTCCCCCTTCCCAGAAGTAAAAAATCTTCCAGAAACTCTTGAAATACTGTGGATTATAGAAAAAGAAGAAAACCCTTGCACCTATAAAACCTGAAACAATTGTCCATATCATAAGGTCTGAAAGGGCATTTTTATCTATTCCTTCCCTTTCTCCAAGCTTTATAAGGATGAAATAGGCACAGATAATTCCTATTGCAACCATAACCCCAAAAGTATAAACAGTAAAAGGACCTATTTTAAAAAGAATCGGATGCACTATACCCTCCTGCCGATTAACTTAAGAAGAATTCTATCTTTTGCTGTGTAAAGAGTGGCAAAGTAAAAAAGAGCGGCGAAAACTACAGTTAAAACAATAACAGCCACTTTTAAAACAGTCATTGAAACGTGAAAATAGGCTATACTACCTAAAAAAGCAACAGGAATTACAGGAACAGAAAGAAGAAAATACCTGAAAGTATCCTTTATCCATGCGCTTTTAAAAGAAACTCTCTTTTCAAGTTCTCTCACAAGGAACACAACATTTAAAAGAGACGTTAGCGAAGTGCCAAATGCAAGCCCTGCAGCTCCAAGTCCAAAAACAAAACAAAAAATAATATTTGCAACAACATTGAAAACAAGTGTTATAGCTCCAACTTTCACAGGATATTTATAATCATCAAGAGAATAAAAAGCGTTAACAACTATCTTCTCAAAAGAGTAAAAGAGAAGTCCCACACCGTATCCGCAGAGAACATAGTATGTTCCGTTTAAATCTTTCCATGTAAACTCTCCATGGTGGAAAACGACATCAATTAAAGGTTTTCCAAAAAATATAAGACCATACATTGAAGGAATTATTATCATAGAGCAAAGGATTAAACCCATAACAAGATTTTCTTTAAAACCTTTCTCACTGTCAAAGTTTTTAGCAAGGCGGGGAAGAAGAACCTGAGAGATACCTATGGCAAAAATCCCAAGCGGTAGCTGAACAAAACGGTTTGCATAGTAAAGATAAGAAATAGCTCCTGCATAAAGGAAAGAAGCTATAACAGTATCAGCAAGCATTGAAAGCTGACGAACTCCAAAGCCAAAAAGTCCAGGTATTATATTTCTAAGAGCTTTTTTCACCTCATCATCTATTTCAAAAATCGGCTTTGGAACAAAAGCAACTTTTTTAAGAAAAACTACCTGAAGAAGCAGTTGCAAAACTCCGCCTAAAACAACACCCAGAGCAAGAGCGTGAACAGAGATAACACTTTTGAGAGAAACAGCACAAACTATAAGAGAAATATTAAAAAGCACTGTAGAAAAAGCCGGAGCAAAAAAGTGCTCATAACCGTTAAGAATTCCTCCGAAAAAAGCAACAAGGCTAACAAGTAAAATATAGGGAAACATCTCCCTTGTAAGTGAAACAGCAAGAACTTTAGCATCACCTTTAAAACCGGGAGCTATGATTTTAATAATCAAAGGGGCAAAAATCTCACCAAAAAGAACAGTAATGATGAGGGAAACTAAAAGAACAGAGAAAAACTTTCCTGCGAAAAGTCTGGCATCTTCCTCACTTCCTTTCAGTTTTCTTGCAAAAGCTGGAGTAAAAACAGAACTGAAAGCACCTTCTGCAAAAATTCTTCTTAACATGTTTGGAACTCTAAAAGCAACGAAAAATATATCTGTTAGAATACCTGCACCAAAAGTTGACGCTATAACAACATCTCTAAGCAGACCAAATATCCTGCTTGAAAAGATTGATAGTGATACAATAATGAATGATTTTCCTATACTTTTATTTTCTGGCATAATAGGGCTAATTATATAAGATTTGAGGTGGCAGATGAAAAAAGTTTGTATTATAGGAGCCGGCGTTGTAGGAAGTTCCCTTGCGAGGAAACTAACCCATTCGGGATATGAAGTAGCTGTAATAGATTACAACAGCCCTAAAATAGAAGACCTTACCTCTACTCTTGATATTATGGGGATTGACTGTGATGCTACAGAGGTAAAATGCCTTGACAAGGTTAAAGATTTTGAACTTTTCATAGTTGTTACAGACAGTGATGAAAGGAATATTGCAATTGCCGCCATACTGAAAGCGTTCTTCAAAAAAGAGAAAATTATCATAAGAGTTAGTAAAAACGCTTTCGCCGCTCCACCTATCAAAGAGCTTTTAGGAGTTGAACCTGTAAATATTCTAACAGAGGTTATAACAAAAATCATAGACACGATACGTTTCCCATTTGCAATGTCTGTTGTAAGGTTTGAAAAGGGAAAGCTTATTCTCCTTAGCTATAAAGTATCTTCTGAAGATATTTTTGCAGGTAAACAGATAAAAGAACTTCAGGCGTTAAGACAGCTTATCCCTTTTACCATTGCTGCTCTTGAAAGAGACGGAGAAGTAATGGTGCCAAAAGGAGATACGATTGTTTACCCCGGAGATGTTATCTTCTTCGTCATAAAAGAGGAAGATGTAAAAATGTTTCAGGAGCACCTTCTAAGAAACGCTGAACCTGTTAAACTTCTCTTTATTCTCGGGTATTCAAAGTTCACAAATGAGCTTTTAAGAAGAATCGTTGACCTTGAGGGGCTTAAAATAAAACTTGTAGAAAAGGATCTACAAAAATGTGAAGAGATAGCTGGAGAGTTCCCGGAAATAGATGTTCTTCACGGAGAGGTAACAGATGTTGACCTTCTTAAATCGGAAGGTATAGACAAAGCCGGACTTGTTGTTGCAATTACAGAAGATGAAGAGGACAATGTTCTATCCTGTATTCTTGCAAAGAAATTAGGAGCCAAAAGAGCTGCCGCTTTGATAGCCCATACAGAGTATGAAAACATAATTGAATCTATCGGAATAGACACTCCCATTGTACCCAGAAAACTTCTTGCAAGCAGGGTTTATACCACTTTAAGCAGTAAAAGTCTCCTTGATGTGTTTGAATTAAGGGATAACCTTGAAATCGTGGAAATAGAGGTCCCTAAAGAGTGGGACGGCAAAAAAATAAGAGAGATTAAATGTAAAGAATGTCCTCTTGTTCTTGCGTTAAAAAGAGGTACAAGCATCCATGTTGTTGGCGGTGATGATACCGTCCAGGAAGGTGATATTCTCATCTGTATAAGGGAGAAATAGATATGAAGGTGAGAAGCATAGATATAGTTCTCGTTTTTAAAGTGGTTGTCTCTATTCTCTTTTTCATGTCCATCTCTCTTTTAATCCCCGCCACTTACTCCTTTTTCACAAAAGATGGGCAGGTGATGGACTTTATATATCCATTTCTCCTTGTAGCATCTCTCTACCTTATAGCGTATCAAATAGAGGTTAAAG
The DNA here is from genome assembly GCF_900188395.1 of Desulfurobacterium atlanticum. NCBI lineage: Bacteria > Pseudomonadati > Aquificota > Aquificia > Desulfurobacteriales > Desulfurobacteriaceae > Desulfurobacterium > Desulfurobacterium atlanticum. The sequence goes on from NZ_FZOB01000002.1 coordinate 127,627, forward strand.
ATGACCTTACTTTAAAAGAAGCTATTTTATCTATATGCCTTATATGGCTTATATTCCCTGCAATTTCAGCGTTCGCATACTGGATTAACGGCGCAATTCCGGATTTTATAGAAGCTTACTTTGAATCAGTTTCTGGATTTACAACAACAGGAGCTTCAATTCTTACAAACGTTGAAGGGCTACCTAAAAGTCTGCTCTTATGGCGTTCAACCACAAACTGGGTCGGGGGTCTTGGATTTGTTGTCTTTGCCATCGCCCTTCTTCCTGCTCTTGGAACAGGCGGAATGCAGATGATGAAGTTTGAAGCATCAAAAGCGGTGGAAGAGAAATTTAAACCGAAGGTCAAAGAGGTCGCCAGGATAATCTTTATTATATACAACGGCCTTATTTTAGCTGAAATTCTGCTTCTTGTTGTAGGCGGAATGCCCCTTTTTGATGCTGTCAATCATGCATTCTGCACAATTGCCACAGGTGGGTTCTCTGTGAAAAACAACAGTATAGGTTCGTATAACAACGTTTTTATAGAGATGGTAGTGGCACTTTTCATGATTTTCGGTTCTGTTAACTTTCTCAACTGGTACCACATGTATAAAAGCAGAAACTGGAAAGTGTTTTTTAAGTCCGAAGAAAACAGGCTTTACTTTATAATTCTTGGAATTGCAATATTCCTTTGCACATTTATATTAACTGTTGATGGAGTTTACAATCCATTTCAAGCTTTAAGATACAGTATCTTTCAAGTTATAAACTCTGCATCAACTACAGGATTTTCTTCAACAGATTATACTTACTGGCCTTCTTTTGTCCTTGCAATACTCATAATCCTTGAGTTTCTTGGTGGTGTATCAGGTTCTACCGCCGGTGGTTTGAAGCAGTTCCGCCTTGTGGCTCTTGGAAAATCTATCTACGGAGAGATGAAGAAAACCGCACATCCAAAACTTGTTTACAGGATAAAGCTTGAAGGGAAAACCCTTGATTTTTCAGCATTAAACGCAATATGGGCTTTTGGTGCCGCATACACCTTTATAGTTGTAATAGTTGGAATCCTTTTATGTCTCACCGGCACAGACCTTGTAACTGCATTTTCATCTTCCATAGCATGTGCAAGCTGTTCAGGACCGGGACTTCTTAAAACAGGACCGGCTGGAAATTACCATTTCTTCGCAGACTGGCAGAAATTCTTACTTTCAATAGAGATGCTGCTTGGAAGACTTGAGATTTTTGCCCTTTTTGCCATATTTATGCCATCTTTCTGGAGAGATTGATAATTATTTTCAATTGACATTTTAAAAATTACAGCTTACTTTTTCAGTAAAAAGCTGTGAAGGAGGCAGAAGCTATGTGGGAAAAATTACTGATAGTAATAGTCATAACACTCATAATTAATATACCCTTCGGATGGTTGAGGCACAAAACGGAAAAATTCTCAAAAAAATGGTTCCTCTATATCCATCTACCGATACCGTTTATAGTTCTATGCAGGATTTTAATGGGAATAAGCATTAAGTTTGCACCTGCTTTGATTGCAACAGCTGTCGCAGGACAGTTTACAGGAAGTTCTATAAGAAGAAAAATGGAAGGAGAAACTGTATGAATCAAACTTTTCATGCAACAACAATATGTGCCGTACTTAAAGATGGTAAAGTTGCCATGGCAGGTGATGGTCAGGTAACTCTCGGAAACACCATATTTAAGAATGGAGCAAGGAAAGTAAGAAAAATATACAACGGGAGTGTCCTTGTTGGATTTGCCGGTTCTGTTGCCGATGCATTCTCTCTTCTTGAAAGGTTTGAGTCAAAACTGCAATCTTTTGGTGGAAATCTCTTAAAATCAGCTGTGGAACTTGCAAAAGACTGGAGAACTGACAGGGTTTTAAGAAGACTTGAAGCGATGCTACTTGTTGCAGATAAAACAAAAATACTCCTTATTTCAGGAAACGGAGATGTTATAGAACCGGATATTCCTGTAATGGCAATAGGTTCGGGAGGTGCATTTGCACAGGCTGCTGCAACTGCACTTTACAAAAACACCAGCCTATCTGCAAGAGAAATTGTTGAAGAAGCTTTGAAAATAGCAGGAGGAATTTGTATTTACACAAATACAAATATCGTCGTAGAAGAGTTGATTTAAATGGAGCTTAAAATGATAGACCTTCACACCCATACAGTTTTCAGCGACGGAGAACTTATACCAAGTGAACTGGTAAGAAGGGCAGAATCTTTAGGATATAAAGCTATCGGCATTACAGACCACGCGGATTTTTCAAACTATCAGTTTATCATTGAAAACCTTTTAAAAACAGCAGACCTCCTCACAAGAAACACAAACGTTATAGTTATTCCCGGAGTTGAAATAACCCATGTTCCACCAAGAAAAATTCCCTATCTGATAGAAAGATGTAGGGAAGAGGGAGCAAGACTCATAGTTGTTCACGGAGAAACGGTTGTAGAACCAGTAGCGAAAGGAACAAACATTGCAGCAATTGAAGGTGGAGTTGACATCCTTGCCCATCCTGGACTTATAGAACCTGAAACTCTTGAAAAAGCTGCAAAAGCAGGCATCTTTATTGAGATTACAGCAAGAAAAGGGCATAATATAACCAACGGCTATGTTGTAAGAGAGGGTAGAAAAGCCGGTGTTAAATTTGTTATAAACACAGATGCCCACTCTCCAGGTGACCTTTTACCTGTTGAATTTGCAAAAGTTGTGGGAATAGGAGCAGGATTAACGGAAGAGGAAGTGGGAGAAGCTTTTAAAAACTCTCTTGAAATAGTGAGGAGGAGTCTGGGTGAAAAAGCCGCCTTATAAAGCGTATAGAAAAAAGGAAAAAAAGAAAGAGGAGCCGCCGGTACACATTCCAGAAGCGATAGATACTCCTGAAGCGGAGATGATGGTTAGCGATTTCTACAAAATTATCGGTTTTTTAGAAAAGCATCTGCAAAAAATAGTTGTTGGTATTCTTTTAATAGCCACCATAGGCGGAGGAATCTTTGGCTATAAGCTATACAAAGAAAACCTTGAAATTAAAGCCGCCACGATTTTTGACAGGGGAATGTTTGCTATAGAAAACGGAAAAGAAAAAGAAGCTGAAAAATACTTTAAAGAAGTAGCTGAAAAATATCCAGATACACCTTCTGGAAAAGCGGGAACTTTCCTTTACGGAAAACTGACAAAAAATCTTTTTTTCCTTGAAAAAGCCGGAAAAAGTGAAAGCTTTACAATAAGCCCTGCGGGGAAACTTGATACGGGAGTGGTTCTTTTTGAAGAAAATAAAACAGATGCAGCCATAGGAAAATTCACCTCTTTATCAAGAGACAAAGACTGGACTCATCCTGCAGGCCTTTACTACACGGCAATTGTCTACCTGACAGACAAAAAGATTGGAAAAGCAAAAGAGATATACGAAATATTGAAAGGAGATTACCAGAACAGCTTCTACACCGCCATGCTCGGAGAGCTGCTTAAATGATAGTTTATGAAATAAAAAACAATTTTTGCCAGTTGCTCCTTGCAAAGCTAAGGGATAAGAAAAGATGTGTAGAGGAATTCAGGAAAGCATCTTTTAAGCTATCTCAAGTTTTAATATCAGAAGCCCTTTCATTACTTCCGTATGAAAAGAAAAAAATAGATACACCAGTAGAAAACAAAGTTGAAACTTTAACTTTTAATAGAGATATTGTGTTTCTTCCTATCTTAAGAGCAGGACTTTCAATGCTTCCCGCCGCAATAGATATGTATGAGAAGGGAAGAGTCGGTTTCATAGGAATAAAACGAAATGAGGAAACTTTAAAACCTGAACTTTACTATTTGAAAATCCCGGTTGTAAAAGATGGTTTTTATATTATTCTTGACCCGATGCTTGCAACAGGTGGAACAGCAACACTTACAGTTAAAAAACTTATAGATACGGGCATAAAACCTGAAAATGTGATTTTTGTTTCCCTGATTTCAGCACCTGAAGGAATTGAAAAACTGTCCCACTTTAAAAAGATAAAAATAGTTACAGCATCTATTGACAGAGAACTTAACAGTAAAGGCTACATACTTCCAGGACTCGGAGATGCAGGAGATAGATTCTGTTTTACAGAAGATGTGGAGGTAATTGAAAGCTATGGAGATTAGAACTATCAGGGGTGTTGAAGACATAATACCTCCAGAGAGTGAAAAATTTGAAAAGATAGTTGAAACATTCAAGAGTGTTGTTAGACTTTACGGGTTTAAAAAAGTGATACTGCCAACTTTTGAAGATGTAACACTTTTTACCAGAAGTGTCGGTGAAACAACAGATATTGTTCAAAAAGAGATGTATATTTTTGAAGATAGAGGCGGACGAAAAATAGCTTTAAGGCCCGAAGGAACAGCTTCTGCTGTAAGAGCCTATATACAACACGGAGTTCACGCTAAAGAACCTTTTACAAAGTGGTTTTACATAGGTCCTATGTTCAGATATGAAAGGCCTCAGGCAGGCAGAAACAGGCAGTTTTATCAGGCCGGATGCGAAATTTTCGGCATAGCTAACCCCGGAATAGACGCCGAACTTATAAAAATGGCAGAAACAATCCTTAAAAAACTAAACATCAAATACACACTTGAGATAAACAGTATCGGCTGTGAAAAGTGCCGTCCCGATTACAAAAAGAAACTGATTGAATATCTATCATCAAAAAGAGAATCCCTCTGTGAAGACTGTAAAAACAGACTTGAAAGAAACCCTTTAAGGGTTCTTGACTGTAAAAACGAAAATTGCAAAAAAGTTGCTGAAAACGCTCCTTTTATCACCGATTATTTATGTAATGAGTGTAAAACTCATTTTGAAAAAGTAAGGGAAATTTTAGAATCCTTAAATGTAAACTTCTCCGTCAATCCTTTTATGGTTCGCGGGCTTGATTATTACACAAAAACGGTGTTTGAATTTAAGTCAAAGGAGCTTGGCGCCCAAAGCACTGTTTTAGCAGGTGGGAGATACGACAATCTTATAAAGGAACTTGGCGGACCTAAAACACCAGCTCTTGGATTTGCAATGGGAATAGAAAGAGTAATGCTTTTGTTGAAAAACAATGAGAAAAATAGAAGCGGGGTTTTCATAGCCACATTCGGTGAGAAAGCTTATACTGAAGGACTTAAGATAGCCGAAATCTTAAGAGAAAAAGGAATATACACAGAGATAGACCACAGACAGGGAAGCTTTAAATCCCAGTTTAAAACAGCTAACAGATTAAACATGAGATATGTAATTATTATAGGTGATGAAGAAGTTGAAAACGGATTTTACTCATTTAAATGCCTTGAAACCGGAAAGCAGGAAAAAATTGAATCTCTCGCAGAACTTATAGCCAGAATATAGCGGAGTCAAAATGAAAAAAGTTCTGATACTGGGGTCAACCGGCTCTATCGGAGAAAGCACTTTAAACATTATCAGACAATTTCCCGAAAAATTCAAAGTTACAGGACTTGTTGCAGGAAAAAACAGTAGAAAACTTAAAGAACAGATAGATGAGTTCAAACCTGAAGCGGTAGCCACTCTTGATACCTCTTTTAAACCGGTGGTAAAAACCTACTACCAGGAAGAAGGAATCCTTCAGCTTATAAAAGAAATAGAATTTGATATAGTAGTAGCTGCAATTTCAGGAGCAGCAGGAATAGTTCCAACGTATGAAGCGGCAAAAAAAGCCAAAAGAGTTGCTCTTGCAAATAAAGAATCCCTTGTGTGTGCCGGAATGTTCATTAAAAAGGTAGCAAAAGAGATAATTCCTGTTGATAGTGAACACTCTGCAGTATTTCAAGCCCTTCTTGCAGGAAAAAAAGAGGAAGTTAAAGAGATAATTCTTACAGCCTCAGGAGGTCCTTTTAGAGGAAAAAAGAAAGAAGACCTGCAAAACATCACCCCCGAAAATGCATTAAACCATCCAAACTGGAATATGGGAAGTAAAGTTACTATAGATTCCGCAACTCTTATGAACAAAGGGCTTGAAGTTATAGAAGCGATGTGGCTCTTTGATATACCTGTTAAAAAAATAAAAGTAGTGATCCATCCACAAAGTATTGTTCACTCCATGGTAAGATTCAAAGATAATTCTTTCATAGCTCAAATGGGAAAACCTGATATGAGAATTCCTATTGCATACGCCTTATCCTACCCTGAAAGATTAAATCTTAATGAAGAGCTTTCAATGGATTACACCCAGATAAATCTTACATTTGAAAAACCGGACACAGAAACGTTTAAATGCCTTAACCTTGCTTATAAAAGCATAGAAAAAGGATATCCCTATCCAATAATATTAAATGCAGCAGACGAAATTGCAGTTGATTCATTTTTAAAAAGAGAAATTCCGTTCCTTTCAATACCTGAAATAGTAGAAAAAACCATGGAAATACTGAATCTTCAGCCGCCAGAAACGATTGAAGATGTTATAAGAATAGACAAAATAGCAAGAGAAACAGCAAAAAAACTGGTGGAAAACCACGCTAATTAATAAAGAAGGGGGCTTTCCCCCTTCTTCCAATTATTTTCTCTGGTGAGCCTTCGCCATAAACTCCTCAACCTTACCAACATCTTTTGTCATAAGACTCACAACGATAAACACAAGAAACGCAACAGGTACACTGTAAAGGGCAGGATTAACAAGAACCGGAATACCAAACAGCGTTTTAAGTTTAAAGAACCTTGCAAATGTGAACAGAAGAGAAACAAGAAGCCCTGCAGCCATACCAATAACAACTCCCTGCTTTGTAAGCCTCTTCCACCACACAGTAAGAACAATGGCGGGAGCAAACGTACTTGCAGCTATGCCAAAACTCATACCAACAAGCATTCCAACGTTCTGATTTTTAAGCCATATCGCAAGAAGAATTGATATGGCAGAAAGAACAAGAACCGCTTTCTTTGCAAAATTAACTCTTTCCTCATCACTACTATCAGGCTTAAATATGGAAGCGTAAAGGTCGTGAGCAATACTTGTTGTAGCCGTAATAAGAAGACCTGTACAGGTACTTAACATTGCAGCAAGAGCACCGGCTGCAATAAGACCAAGGAAAAGCTCACCACCTATCCTCTGACCAAGCATCGGAACAGCCATGTTCGTTGCGATACCGCGCTTTCCAGAAGCCACAAGGTCAACAAGTTCAGGATAGAGAATATACATAATTGCAAGACCGACAAAAAGAACAGCCGTATAAAAGATAGCAAGTCCCCAGATAGTAAATTCAATACTCTTTTGAGCTGCTTTAGCACTTCTAACAGTATAAAACCTTATAAGAATGTGAGGCAATCCAAGAACACCAACAAAAAGTCCAAGAACAAGACTTAAATGGTTTGCAAAGTCTCTAAGTCCTACACCGGGAGTTAAAGCTCCAGGAGCCCCCGGCATTGCACTTCTTACAGCCTCAACAGCTGCTTTTGCATCCGGTGCATTTTTAACAATATCAGCAGCCTCTTTAGCAGCTATAACAGTCGGCACAACTTTCTTGCCGGTTGTAATTATGCTAAAAATATTTCCGTTGTAATAGATAACAGCAGCAGAGATAAGAAGAAGAAGCATTGCACCAAGAAGAACAATACCCTGAATAGCCTGATTGAAAGTTGTACCTTTCATCCCCCCTATAATAACAAGAAGAGTAATAAGAACACCAGAAACTATAACTGTCAAAGTGTAATCCCATCCAAGTAAAAGTTTAAAAAGATGTCCTGCACCTACAATCTGAGGGACGAGATAGAGAGAAGAGAGAACAAGAGTTGTAATCATCGCAATCGTTCTTATATCTTTACCCTTTCCAAATCTTTCACTTATCACATCTCCAACTGTAAACTTTCCAGCATTCTTCAAAGGTCCGGCTACAAGAAACAGAACCGCCATCCATGTTGCAAAAAAACCAAGAGCAAGCCACCAGCCATCAATTCCTACAATTGCAATCGCACCTGCAACACCAAGGAAACTTGCAGCACTACAGTAATCTCCAAACATGGCAAGTCCGTTGATTTTCCACGGAATCTCTCCACCTGCAACGAAAAAGGAAGAAGTGGTTCTTGTCTGCTTTCTAAAATAAAAACTTATATAGATAGAAATAAAAACACTTACAGCCACAATTATAAAGGCTACCGGATAGGTCAAACTCATGCTCCTTCACCTCCAACTCTGTTTATATAAATTCTGGTAAGAACAATACCGGCAACAACAAGAAATAAACCGCACCATACAGCAAAAGGAAGACCTAAAATCTCATACGCAGCTATATCTTTAAACGGTTTTGAAGCTATAGTAGCAGCAAAAAAATAGACAACAGAAAGAATAAGAAAAAGCGTTCCGCTGAACTTGAAATTTTCCTTTATCACCTGAGGGTCATAAACAGGCTTTTCCTCCTCAACAATCTCTTCAGGCTTTTCCTCCACCTCTTTTGCAAGCTTAACAAGGTCTGAAATATTCATCCATCCCTTTTTAATTACCATAACAGGGCATTTTGCATTTTCCATAACACTTTGAGAAACACTGCCAAGATAAAGTTTCTCAAAACCACTTTTGCGGGAATCTCCAAGAATTATAAGATCAACTCCTTCTTCCTCCGCAGTTTCAAGGATGATACCTGCCACAGGCTCACCTACCTTTTTGATAACTTTAATCTCAATACCTGCCATTTTTCCGTACTCTTTAGCAACATCAAGAGGGCGGGAGGTAACAAGCTCATCAATATGAGCTTCCATCATCTTTTCCGCAGGAAGCAACGGAACATCTTCTTCAACTTGCAGAGCCACAACTTCTGCTCCGTAAGTTTTGGCAATTTCCACCGCCTTTTTAAAGGCTCCAAGAGATGCAGGATAGCCATCAAGTGCCACAAGAATTTTCCTAAAACCCATCTCTCCTCCTTTATAATAAAGATATTCTACTGAAAGTTGGATAAGAAATTTATTATCATGACAATTGTAAAATTAATGTAAAAATTTTTCAAGTATGTCAAAGAGGGTGTTTAAAAATTGCCAAAATCAACAAAAAAGCCTATCCTCTCCGGTATGAAAGCGAAAAGACTAAATTTCCACAAAGTACTCAACCTATCAAAAACATACATGAACCGGAGAGGACAGGCTGTACTGGTATATTTATATCCTTTTAGAACCAAAAGAGGAAGACCCAAAAAATACCCTGACGAGATAATTCTTACCCTTCTTTTCCTCCAAGTAGCCTGGAACCTATCATTCAGAGGCCTTGAATATTTGGCAGTTCAGATATTTGGAAGAGAGAATATTCCTGATTTTTCAACCTATTATTACCGACTCAAGCAACTACCTTCCATTCTCCTTATAGATTTTCTGAACTTTATCTCTCGAAGACTCTTAGGGAAGTATCATAAAGAACTAAGATTTCTGATAATAGATGGAACTGGTTTCAAATACAATGAGATTTATCCATTGAAAATTCTAAGAGGCAAAGAGATAAAGGAGCTAAAAAGCCACGTTAAAGTTGTTGTATTAAGTGTTCACCTAAAAGATGGAAAAAGGTTCATTCTTACTGTATCACCTGGAAAGAGTTACTCTTCGGAAGTGAAACTTGGAGAGAGAATAGTTAGGTGGTTAAACGAAAGGGGATTTATATGGAGAGCTTTGAAAGGAAAGCCATTTTTAGGAGACAAAGCTTATGACAGCATTAAGTTTATTGAACTTGTTCTGTTAGCAGGCTTAAAACCTTACATAAAGATGAAAGAAACATTAAGAAAGGGTATTAAATCTGAGATCAGGCTTAAATGCAAAGAGCTTTTAGAATCTGATGAAATTTACAGGTTTAGAGGACTGATAGAGAGTATTTTTTGAGAAGTTAAGCAGGATGTTGGTAGTTACGAGAGAACAAAGAGCTTTCATATAGCTCAACTGTTTGTCTTAGCTAAGTTTATCCTCTTTAATATGGGAGTTTTGTTTTTTGTCTGGATGATTTTTCAAACACTCTCTGGAGTTGTTTGCTAATCAAGCTATTAAGTGTATAATTCTAAATCATGGATTTTCTTTTTCTATTTTTGAAAAAAGTTGGGGAGAAAATGCCAAGAGGAGCTGAATATAGAATCTCAAAAGGAGAAAAGGGAGAGTATAAAGTAGCTGAAGCTATTAGAAGGCACTTATTTCTAAGAGAGAAAGAGGAAAATTTTATATTACTTGTTCGTACTGCTATTGGTGATATAAGTAGTTCGAGAGAAATAGATGTACTTCTAATTCATCCTGTTCTTGGTATTTACGTAGTAGAGGTAAAAGATTGGAAAAGCTTAGATCATTTTGAGAAAGATAATCCGTACCCAAGTGTTAGAAAAAAAAGAGATTTAATTATGGCTATGATTGAAGATGAACTTGGAAGAGTTCCTATAAATGTAGAGTTCAGAATTGTATTTCCCTCTACAACCTCTCAGGAAGCAGAAGCGCTCTTTAAAAGTAAGAAATTTTATCGAAACTATAGGAATCACATTTTCTTTAAAGATGAAATAGAAAACCCTAAAGCATTTAGTATGTTTTTTAACTCTACTGTGGGATATGTGCCAAAGTATGAAGATTTTTTGAAAATTTCTGAACTCTTAGCTCCTCCAAAAGAATATAGTGAGAAGAATATAGTAACTATTATCGGGAAGGAACAAATATTTTTCTTCGACCACAAACAGCTGTCGGCATTAAATGGATATACAGGTGACTTCTTGATTGTAAGAGGTGTAGCTGGAACAGGTAAAACAGCACTACTTATAAATTTCGTTCTAAATCGTTATAAGGCGAATCCAAGGAAAAAGTTTCTTGTACTTTGTTTCAATGCAAAGCTCAGAGATTATCTAAAGGAAGAAATTTCCGCTTCTATAGGAAAACTTCCCAAAAATATCTACATCTATTCTCTTATGGGACTATTAAAACGAATAGAGTTTGATTTTTCAAAATTAGGGGTTAAAAGAGGAAGGATAGATGAAAAATTGAACTCTTTGTATAACCAGGAAAAGAAAGCCATAGAAGAGTTCAGGAAAAAGTTTAGAAGGTTTTTACTTAAAAATCGTATAGATTACTTCCTATGCGATGAGACACAGGATATGCCTCCTGGTTTAATGAGAGTAATTTACGAGGAAATTAAAAACTGTATCTTCTTTGTTGATGAAGCTCAGTGTTTTTATGAATTCTCTATGCAGAGCATAGAGGAAATTTTTAGTGACAAATATGGAAAAAGGATAGAGATAACTACGGAAAAGGAGAGAAATCTTAGGAACGTTTATCGGACGCCATCTAATATATGTGAATGTGCTTTGAAAATTCTCTCAAGGGATAGCTCGATTAATGAATATTACAAGAATATACATTACCTTTCCAGAGATCTCTTATCAGATTTGAACCTCCTTTTAGAAGAAGGAGATTTAGTAGTTGACGATCTTCGTGACTTAGAGAAGATTGGAAACATAGTAAGCAAGTTACCAAGAAATGAAAAAGTCTTAATCTTAAGCTATGAATCAAATAGAGTAAAAGAGATAAGTGATTTCATTTCTTCAAAGTTCCCTAATGATCCTAATATAGAAGTTGCTACGTTACAGTCAATAAAAGGGTTGGAAGCTCCTTATGTGATTATAGATAGTTTCGGTAAATTTTTGTTGGGCAGATATGTAGATCAGGATCCTCTTTTTTACAGGAAAATCTATGTACTTTTGACAAGAGCTTCTAAAACTGTATGGCTGTCAATAGATAACTCTGATGAATTATTAAAATACAAAGAACTTAAGGAAGTATTTAACATCTTACAGGAATATGCTTTAAGAGAATCTAAGAAGCAAGAGCAAACGTCAAAAAAAGAGGGAGAACGAAGAAAGAGGATTCCTAAGCTTAAACCTAATTTCTTGGTTCTTAAGGAAGTTCTTGAAGGAGCTGATGCAGCAATTAATGTTGCAACTGCCATGTTACGATTGTTATCATCTGCGATGGGAATAGCAGGTTAATGTTAATGCTATTCCTGGCTTACACAAAATATCGTACACTACCAATATTGGGAGGATGATTCCAAAAGAAATATAGACAACCACACTGAGGACATTGAGAGAAGAGAGATTGTGGGAAAAGAGTTTAATTACAGAAAAACTTATAAGAAGCTTTTGAAAGGAAAAAAGAAATTAAAAAGATAAAACAGTTTCAAATTTTTTCTTCTCAGAAGGAAGTAGGAATTCCCAAAGAGTTTCTTTATGTTCTTCGTAAACCTTCTTCATAACTTCAAGTATGTGTTCAGGAATCTCCTCTATAGAAAATTCCTCATAGACGAACCAATCTATATTTCCATTTTCTTTGTTGTAAGAAAACTTGAAAAGCGTCTTTTCTCTATTTCCAACAATTGGCAGTAGATCGATAAAAATATCGACTTTTGAGAGTCTAATATTGGCTGCTTGTTTTTTGACCTCTTTTTCTACTACGTCTAAATAGTCAAAAATATGAGCAGTCCCAAAAGGAACTATCAAGATAAAGTCTTCCTGAGAACTTATATAAAACCCGTACCTCTTATTATCAGGATACCTTGTCTTCCGAATCCTCATAGCAATCCTGTGCCATTCAGTTTTCTTAACAAACCACAGATTCCGTCTAATATGTTCTGAGCATCCTCACGGCTCAACTCTGGCGATGCCATAAATTGGGCATGCTGAAATTTATGACGATTGTCAACTATAAAATTATAAGCCTCTTCTACTATAGGGATTTGATATGACTCAAAAACTGATTGGTAATCTGTTTTGAGAAAATACCTGTTGTTTCTTTTATTGAAATGTACAAACTCTTTTCTTTTATCCTCAAATCTAAACAATCTCCTTCTTACGAAAATCCTCTTTAAAACTCCTTCACTTAGCTTTAATATACCTGAAACTGCCGGATAAAAATCCGGCAAGTCTTTATGTAATGCCAACATATAGACCGAAGTTTTTATCCATTTCTTTTCTGCTTGATCTAACTTATCGTAAGCGGAAGTAATTTTTTCTCTTACTTTGGACTCTAAAATAGAATCTGGAAATTCTTCTATGGTTTTTTCTATTTCGGAAAAGCTTGAGAAAATTAACTTAATAGCTTCTTCCACTGTTTCCGATTTGCAATTTGCATACCATATAGTAATTTCGTCAAAAATTCTATTCTTCTTCCCTTGGACAAATAGTTTACATGTTGATGGATAATAATGCATAGTCAACTTCTGCCCAGAATGCCAAGTAAGAATGAAAAGCGTTTCATTAGTCTTTTTTTCTTTTAAGATTTGCATTCCCAAGTCTTCTAAAGAAAACAACAGTTCATCTAATAATTCAGAAGTTATTCCTTCAAAAGATTTAGCTACGTCTTCTAATTTTCCAGCCAGTTCGACAATTCTATCTGCAATTTGTTTTGACAGTTCCTGATTTTTACCCAACTTATATTGAATAGTCGCCCCGTCTGGTTTAAACCAAATCCTCAAAAGAGCTGGTTTTTGTCCTGGTATAGTAATTTGAAGCTGAATACTACCATCTCCTTGTTGTTTATTTGTTACTTTAATCCCCTTTTGACTCTCAAGCTCCTGTATTATTTCTTTAAGTTTATCTTCAGTTAGATTTATTTTCTTATAGGATCCCATATACTTACCTCCAAAATTTCCTGTTATTTTCTACCTCTCAAACTACTTTCTTAGTAGTAAAAGTTCAATAAGAAGTCTTCTCTATATCTATAAGTTTCTGTTCTGAATCTGAAAAAAGAGAAGCATCCGGATCTTTAAAATCCACCTTTAGCAAGTATGGTTTTTTATACTTTCCATAGAAAAATACAACAAATACTTGTTTAATTTTGGAAGAGCTGGAAAGACCTAATCCTTGTATTTTTGAATACAAGGAAGACGGTTTAGAAGCTTCTGCTTCTACGAATGGAGGCGGTAATATCCAGATATCCTTCTTGTCAATAACAGTACGTTGACTCCAATCTCTTACCTTCTCATAGGAAAATTGAAGCACAGAAGCTGAAGGTAGTATAACAGGATCCGTAAAATTTCCCCCTGATTCTTTAAGAAAATGAATAACGTCTCTTTCTTTTACATTCTCGGCAAGAATTATTGCATGTAAAGCAACATGGTGTTTTGACAGGTTGGTTACTCTTATCTTTCCAGAATCATTTCCTGTCTTTACGACAACTAAGGAAGGTTCATCTTTAGTTTCTTCTCTAAGTAATTTATTTTCATCAATTAGCCTTTTTGTTAAGCAAGCTATGGATATTGTAGCCATTGCAGTAATAAAACCCGAATGCCCATCAAGCCAATCAATAAGTTTCATAAATATTTCACACATATCTTTTGCCCTACATCTACAATTTCCAAGATTTACCTCTCAAACTTATCCTTCTCAGAAACTATTTCCAAAGCCCTTTTTCTTCTTCAATAGCCTTTTTAAAAGCTTTCCTCAATTCTTGCTCATATTCTGGTTCTAAAGGATACCGAGTAAACAGGTAAGCGTAGCCATCTTCCAACATTAACTTATTGATAAACTTTCCATCTGGAGTATAGACATAAGCTAAGATCCGTCCGTATCTATCTCTGTGGTTGTGGTAAGCATTGTTCTGGTCATAAACTAAACAAACCTGTTCGTATCGAGCAAGGAGCTCTTTAAGGTGTCTTTTAGCTTGCTTTCCTAAATAGACGATAGTTTCTACATCTTGATAATTTTTTCTTGCTTGATAGTAAGCTCTTCTATTCTTACGGGATTCTGGAGTATCAATTTCTGAAAGTCTTACAGATGTTTTCTTACCGTGATAGAGGATTTTTATAGTATCTCCATCAATAACATATAAGAGACGATAACAATCCTGAGAAAAGCTACTTGCCGTAGTCAAAAGCAGAAAAAGGAAAAATAAGAATACTTTCTTCATTTACACCTCTATTCCACTCTACATGCCTTATAGTTTCCAGCAACTTTGAGGGTTCCCGTGGCAATTGGTTTAAAGACTATGCAATCCTCTTCCTCTTTTATAGCTTCAAGCTTATTATCCAGATTTAAAATGTCATTGTTTTTGAAATGGAGAATTAAGTATTTTCCCTGTATTTCCCAAGTATAAACTACTGGATATGGTTTTGGCTTTGCTATATGAACAATACTTCCATCGGATTTAAACTCGAAAGTCAACTCTCTACCACTTATGTTCATTAAGTAAACAACAGAATTCCCTTCATTAGTATTCTCAAACTTCCAGGTTCCTACAAATTCCTCACGTGGCATAAAAGGTTTTTCAGCTTCTTTTTGCCCACAAGAAAAAAGAAAAGTGATTACGGCTATGAAAAAGAGGAAAATTTTTGGCATCCTAAATTTCCTCCCTAACCCCATTGATGGTGATATTCTATCACTTTACAGTTTCATCTGAAGATCCTTTGAAGAGCATTTCTGTAATCGGCTTTTTAGCGAAGTTTTTTAAATCTTTTACCTTAACAAAAGTTTCCAATTTTACAACTATATTCCTGTCCTTCATCCCTATTACCACATTTCCCCTAAACCCCTGCTGTTTTAGAGCCACTATGAAGGCAGCGACGGCGTTGATTTCTTCCATGTCTATGATTCCGCTTTTGTCTGTCACTTTCTACCTCGCTAATTGTTGATACTTTAAATTGTTCGTAAATGCTGTATTTAATTCAGAATCAGTGAATCCAATTCCTTTTAAAAGAAGAGCTTCTAAGAAAGTTCCTATCTTTTTGTTCACCCAGTAAAGTTCTAATCCTTTGAAAGCATCTTTTTCTAAATCTGGATTAAAATGAACATAATAATTCCGTGATACATAGACTCTACGTAAAAAGCTATTAACTTTCCTTTTGTTTCCACCAAATAATTGCTTAATGAAGTCGATATTTCTAAGTAATCTATATAGATCTTTGAGCCTTTTAAAAAGTGGAGGTTCGTTAAAATATTTAATACGTGAAATAAATCTTTCAACTTCATCGATTTCTCTTTTATTAAGCTTCTCTTCTTTTATTTTCAATCTAACACTTTTTTTGATTTCTTCCAAAAGTAACTCTATCAGCCACTCCGATAAGCTGTTTTCATTAAAACTTTTTCTATGATAAACCTCTAAAGCTCTTGCTATATTGATGAATTTATCCTCAACTATGGATTTCCTAAATCTATACTCGTAAAACAAATCATAAACAATTTGTAATTTTTCTAATGATTCAAAATATTCCTCAATTTTCTCTCCAAAGCTTTCTTGGAGTATTCTAAAGTTAAAGAGGAGTTCATGCCAAGAAATATCTTTATCATAATCTTCACCGATATTAAAGCTATATAGAACATCAACTACTTCTTCCCTTTCTGTCTTAGCACGTAGAAACTGGGGATAGAAATTCCAACCACTAATAAGAGAAAAGAAAATTTGAAGTTGATAAACGGTTATAAGAAGCTCTTGTAAATCCACTTCCTCATCAAAAGAAAATGACAACCCAGTTACTGATTTTGCCTCAAATTTTTGAGAAAAAGTATAGTTAGATTTCCAAGAGTTCCATAGGGTCAATTTGCCTTTATTGACAGGAAATTCATAACTTTCTGGATCGGGAAACAAGACATTTCTGATTTTTATGGAATTTTCATAGGTTACATTGAGAGCTTTTGGAACGAACCAATTATTAAGTAGATTAAAACTTGTATCAAAACGAGTAAATGTTAAAGAATTTTCATTTAAAAGACCTCCAATAAATCCATAGTTGACAATGTATTCTATACTACTGCCATTCCAAATCGGAATTTTTGTAGAAAAGCATTTATATAGTGTAATATGTTCCCCTGACTCTAAAGTACCATGGATTAATTCAGGTTCTATAAGTTTTTGATGCTCCTTGGTGGAAAGACTTTCTTTAAAGGAAACTAAGACATCAAGCTTAATTCCACTATTCGGAGAGTAAGTAATTATTCCGTCTAAAGAAACTTTATCTTTAAGCTCAGGTATATACCATTTTCCTTTTGCTGTAAATTGTTCCATAATACTTTATCCCCATTTTATTTTTCTCAATTCTACCAAAAGCCAATTTTTATTAATCCTTTTAGCATGCAACCATTCTTTTTGATTCTTAAGTGGTCTTACTCTCAAGTAACATTTGCAGTTACTAAGGCACTTTGTAGTTTCATCTCTTGGTACACAGGGAAGAGTCCACTTGGTATAAGGAGAATGCCTTTGAAGGGAAAGGCAACTTTCGCAATATTCCGCTTTTGTCATTACCCAGTCTATTACGTATTGAGCAGGAAGAGCTTCAATCTTTCCAGCCTAATAGACAAAATCAAGAGTGTTAACGTACATCTCCCAGCGTTTTCTGTAATCCATCTTGCCAGACTTCTTTTCAAGGTCTCTTAGGAAACCATTTAGATACTTGTATTCATGCTTTCTTGCTCCATCCAACCAGCTAATACCAACGGTTTCTTTTTTGACAAATGGTACCCCAAAGGATTCCATTCCAAGGTCATAAGCTTTGTGGTACGTTTCTTTAAAGAGCTTCTTTATCCTGAACCTTAACTGTCCTATGTTGATTTTGCTGTTTAGAAAATCTTATATTAACTGCCAGCCTTCTTCTTTGAACTTTTCCTTAAGCCTCTTGTATTTTTTAAAAGCCCTGTCTGTAACTCTCTTTTTCTCCTTGTAGTACTCATTTCCAAGAGCAGAGAACTAGAGAGAGCTTTCAGCATCCCTTTCTGGTTTCCTTGCTTTTCTCGTTCCAATGGTTTTACCTTCAACGATAGCTACGGGAAGAGGAAAGTCTTCTTTCATCTCACCCCCGTACCTCCAAAACCTCTCCTTCCTCTTGCCGATGAAAAAAATTCCTCAAATCTGTCAAAAATTTCTTTGTTGGCTCCGATGTAGATAGGGCATTCCTTGCTGAATACTGCCTGACAAATGTGGTCTCCATGATGGATTTCAAACTTTTCAAGAGAAAGATTTATAAGAAGTGCTTTAACAGTGTCTCGATAATCGTTATCTACAAATCCAGGGCTGTTAAGGACTGTGATGCCATTTTTCCAAGCTATTCCGCTTCTTGGTCTTATATCCATAAAGCAATTTGTTGGCATATAGACTTTAAAGCCGAGGGGAATTAAAGCTCTTTCCATGGAGAATATGAAGTCTCTTTTGCTTTCTTTGGAAGAATATTCCTCATTGTCTCTGTCTCTAAAAAGAATTCCCTCACTCAGATCTGCTTTACAATCAAGTCCGTTGGAGTTGTATTTAACAACCGGTAGGAGCTCTTCACTTTTAGCAACGATTACGATTCCCCATTCCCCTACTGTTCCAGCCTAGTGTCTAAATTCATTTATATTTCCCGGAATTGCTCTAAATTCCATCATAGCCCCCTTCCGTAAGTTTTCTTAAACTGTGTTGAAGTTCAGAAAGAAGGTGGACACCTTAAAATAACCTTTAAATCCCAAAAGGAGGTGTCCACCGATGAAACAATTAAAAAAATTCAAAGGAACATCCATCCATATATCAAGCGCAAATACAGCACTCAAAGAAACCCTGAAAAAAGGAAGAAAAGTAAAAAAGAAGCTTGACCAAATAAAAGACAGAAATGTTAAAAAGAGACTTAAATGGATAGAGTATTACCACAAAACAGGTAACGCCAGAAAAACATGTAGACACTTCGGCATCAGTCCAACAACCTTCTACAAGTGGAAGAAAAGATACGACAACTACGGAATAGAGGGACTCAAGGACAGAAATAAAAGACCCTACAGAACAAGAAAACCTGAAATAGAACCTGAAATAGAACATCTCATCATAACAATAAGAGAAAAATACCCAACCTGGAGCAAAGAAAAAATATCAGCCTTCATGAAAAAATACTTAAACCTGAAAATATCTCCCTCCACAGTTTACAGAGTTCTCAAAAGATACAGACTGATAGAAAGAACACAAAAATTAAAAAGTGTCTTCAAAAAGAGGAAACAGAAAGGAAAAAAGAACCGCACCAGGAGGGGATTGAGAGCAGACAAACCAGGAACAATTCTCATCGACGTCAAATACCTCTACTGGTGCGGTAAAACCTTTTACCAATTTACAGCAATAGACAAATTTACCCGAATAGCGTTTGCCAGGATTTATTCTACAAAAAGTAGTAGAAACGGAAGAAGGTTTTTCAAAGAACTTGAAAAGTTTCTTCCTTTCAAGATAGAGAAAGTCCAGACCGATAATGGAAGTGAATTTTTAGGGGAATTTGATGAATACCTTAAAAAAAGAGAAATAGAACACTATTTTAGTTATCCAAGGTCTCCAAAGACTAATGCACATGTAGAAAGGTTTATTCAGACGACAGAGAGTGAACTATGGATGATAGAGGGAACAGAACCAACAATTGATGAGATGAATAAAAAACTCTTGGAGTATTTAATGGTTTACAACTTCCTAAGACCTCATCAGTATTTAAATTATAAGACTCCAGATGAGAAATTTGAGGATTATATTAGAAGTTATCAGGGTGTCCACCATGTATTGAACTTGAACAAATCCTTGAAGAGAGGTTAGAGGTGTGATAGAATTTACGCAGTTTTATGGACACTCCCGTCTTATAAGCAAGTGCTTGATGTAACCTTTATTTACTGTAATACTCAATCCATTTCTTACTAAGTTATTTAACCTCCTTGGAAGAGCTAATTCATTGCAAATAGAAACATTCATACTTATAAGTCCTTAAAAAGCTTTCAACACAAATGTTGCCTCTGAAATCTTCTCTTCTAAAGTATTGAAAGAACATTCTTTGAATAGGCATCTATTTTAGCACATTCTATCTTCAGCCTATTTACAAGGTTTTCTGTTGATGGTATCTCCTTTGGTAGTATTGAGGTCTTAGGTTCTTGATATACTGCTTTGATTTCCATTTTTCTTATCAATCTCTTTTCTCTCTTTCTGTTTATCTCGTAACCTTTCTTGCTCAAATATGCCGTCATTCTCCTGATTCCATAAGTCGGATCATTTAAGTACTGCTCATTTATTAAAACCATAACCTTTCTGCTGAAATCACTCTCTCTCTTCAGCTTGTATAGCTTCTTCTTAGAACTGATAAAAGTTCACACTACCTCCGTATGCTCACATTCACATCCTTTTCTATCATCTGGAGCCTTTCTTGCTCAGAGTAATCCTAATTTTCTGGATAAGAAATCTTTTCCTATCTTCATCTGTCCTATTTGTTTATACAGTTCATCTATGGTTTTCTGCAATTCTTTTTCTTTATTTCTTTTAGATGAAAACACTGTGTGGAGGTTTTCAAAGAACTATTTGAACGCCAAATCACGAAACTATTTAGGAAATGGTCTTCTTTCCCTTGATAATTTCAATAGCTACCTTAGCTTTGAATTCTGGTGAGTAACTTTTTCTCTTTCCCATTGGACCTCCTCCTTAGCTGAAAATTTTAAGTAAAAATATATGGTACAATTTTTGGGACTCACTTCAAATGAAAAAATTTAAACCTTTTTAGACAGGAAATAACTTCCTGCAGAGAAAACAGCAGAACCAAGAAGCAAAAGTCCTAAAAGGTCATAAAAAACATCTTTTAAAGAAAGTCCTTTAATCAAAATGCCGAAAGCTCCATCTATATAATATTTAAGTGGAGAAAGATAGGAAAGATACTGTAAAACTTTAGGCATCGCTTCTATCGGCGTCCAGGAACCTGAAAGGTATAGAATTGGAACAAGAATCAAAATGGAAAGCTGGGAAACCTGAAGCATATTCTCAGAAATAGCAGCAATAAACATGGAAAGACCTGACACAGCAAAAACAAATATCAGAGTGAAAAAGGAAAATTCAAAAAGATTTCCTTTAACCTGAATACCTAAAACCCCTTTTAAAATAAACAGAATTGAAAAAATGGTGCAAAGAAGAATTACAATAGACATAGAAACAACTTTTGCAAGCATAAACGTGTAGTTATGCACAGGAGAAACCACAAGCATCTCAATGTTTCCCCTCTCCTTTTCTCTTATTATTGCTGAGGATGGAAGTATGAGAAGGAAAAGGGTTACAATCGTTAAAAGTTCGGAAATTCCCATAAAATCCTTACTTGAAGCATTTTGATTAAAGTAAAGTCTTCCTTCAGGTTCTATTAAGCCTACCTCCTTAATCGGAAAATGCTCCATTATGAAGTTATATGTTATCTGTGCAGCATAGGCTGAAAAAAGGTAGCTTGAAACTATCTCAGCACCGTTAATAATCAACCCTATCTCAGCTTTCCCCTTTTTAAAATCTCTCTCAAAATTATCAGGAATGCGGATAACTGCTATTGCCCTATCATCAACAAGGAGTTTCTCAATCTCTTTATCATCAAGAATATATCCTTGAAAGTTAAAATACGGTTTTTGAAACTTATAAACATACTCCCTTGAAACAGAACTCATATCCATATCCTGAACAAAAAACTTTGCATTTTTTAGAGTTAAAGAGATACCTGTAGCGGCAAAATAGATATCAAGAGTAAACGCATAAATTGCGAAAATTAGAAGTCCTTTACTCCTTATAAACTGAATGAGTTCTTTCCATACAAGAACTTTAAAGCGCTCAAAAAAATCTCTCATCTTTCTCTCTTCTTGAAAAGTTTTACATTAAGTCCAAAAAACAGCAGGAAAAACCCAGAAAGTGCAGTAATATACGGGAAAATAACTGTGAATCCCGTATTCTTAAAAAAGCACCCTTTTAAAATCTTCATATAGTAAAAGGTGGGTATCATATACGCCATAAAAAGACCACTTTTATTCATTGCACTTATGGGAGTCATATATCCAGAATAAAGCACCGAAGGAACAATTGTAAGAATGATAGAACCGACAAAAGCTGAAACCTGAGTTCTTAAAAAGGTTGAAAGAAAAAGCCCAAAAGCGGAAGACACAGCTATAAAAATGGAAGAAGCAAGAACAAACAGAAATATGTTTCCTTTAAACGGCACTTTAAATAGATACAGTGTCAAAAGAAAAATTATCAAGAAGTTGATAAAAGAGATACAAAAGGTGTATAAAAGCTTCCCCAAAAGATACTCAAGCGGTGTAATTGATGATGTGTAGATATTATAGATGGAACCTCTTTCCCTCTCTTTTGCAATTAAAAGAGAAGCAACTATCGCAGGAGACATAAAAAGAACAATCGCCATTGTGCCTGCTGCCATAAGGTATTCCTGCTTTAAGCTTTCATTGAACCAGTATCTTGTTTTAAGCTCAACAGGAACAGAAACTTTTCCGAGTTTACCTATCCTCTCAAGATTCAGTTGATTAACAACGGCAACAACATAACTTTTTGCCATCTCTCCCCTGTAGGGAAATGTAGCATCTATCAAAATAAGAATTTTTCTATTTTTACCCCTTTTTATATCTCTTTCAAAGTTTTCAGGAATAACAACGCCAAATCGGGCTTTATCCTTTAAAATCATCTCATCTATTACTTTTTCAGAAGAAACTTCACCAACAAATTTAAAATACTCTTTTGTAGCAGAAAGTCTGTATATAAGCTCCCTGCTCAAAGAGGAGTGATCCCTATCAACAACAACAAAAGGAATCTTGTCAACATCAAGTCTCATCCCGTAGCCGAAAATAAGCATTGTGGAAATGGGAACGATAAAAATAACAAGAGCACCTATCTTATCCTTAAGCATCTCCTTAAACTCTTTAAGAATTATCGTTTTAATCTTTTTAAAATTCATCACTCCCCACTGCATAAACAAAAACATCTTCCATTGTAACATCACCTTTTCTAAAAGAAATAATCTTAACACCAGCCTTCTCAAGAACAGCAGGAGAAAGCTCATCTTTTGAATAAATACGAATTTTCCTCCCGTAAAGAACAGCGTTAAATCCACTTTTTAAAAGTCTATCTACATCAGCAAAAGGATTTTCTGTTTTAATCTCATAAATTCTACCTATCTTCTTAAGAGTCTCATTTTTAAGAAAAGAAGGGGTGCCAAAAGCTATAGCTCTTCCCCTGTTCATAAGCAAAATTCTGTCACAGTATTCTGCCTCATCCATATAGTGAGTTGTTACTATAACCGTAACACCTATCTCTCTTACTAAAAATCTAATTATCTGCCAGAAAGCATCCCTTTCTGCAGGATCAACTCCTGAAGTTGGCTCATCAAGGAAAAGAACGGCAGGGCCGTGGATTACAGCACACATAAGTGCAAGCCGCTGTTTTATACCAAGAGGTAAAGACTCAACTATGTAATCTCTATATTTTTCAAGGTCAACAACCCTTAAAGCTTCCTCTATTCTATCCTTTAAAACATCTCCGTGAACGTTATATATCTTTCCCCATAAAACCATATTTTCATAAACGGTTAAATCGTTATAGAGAGAAAATTTCTGAGACATATAGCCTATCACTCGCTTTATTTTTTCACCTTTAAATCCTGCTATAAAACACTCTCCTGATGTAGGATTGTAAAGTCCTGTCATCATTTTTATAAGAGTGGTTTTTCCTGCACCGTTTGGCCCGAGAAGACCGAATATCTCTCC
Source organism: Desulfurobacterium atlanticum (assembly GCF_900188395.1). NCBI lineage: Bacteria > Pseudomonadati > Aquificota > Aquificia > Desulfurobacteriales > Desulfurobacteriaceae > Desulfurobacterium > Desulfurobacterium atlanticum. The sequence goes on from NZ_FZOB01000002.1 coordinate 151,057, forward strand.
CCTTTTCACTGTAAAAGAAACACTATCAACAGCTGTAAAATCACCAAACTTTTTCACAACATTTTTTACAACTATTGCATCTTCAGGAATATCCAAATCTATCTTGAAAAAAGGCTCAAGCTTTACCCTTTTAAGTCCCGTTTTAAGAAGAAAAAGGTCCTCAACAGAAGGCTCAACCTTTTTTACAGAAAGAGAGAAGTTTTTAACAGGAGAAATATCATCTGCAACAAATCTTAAAACTTTTCCCTTTAACCTTGGAATCCTAAAGTATTTCCACGCAATCTCATACGCTTTCTCTACATCTTTCCCTTCGGCTTCATAAACATCTATTTTCTCTTCAAGAAGAGCTTCGGGAGAGGATGTTAATATGAGCTTTCCCGATTTCATTATTGAAAGTGTGGTGCTTCTTTCAGCTTCATCAAGATAGGAGGTTGAGATAAGAGCTGTGATTCCTTCCTCTTTAACAAACCTGTAAATAAGCTTCCAAAGCTCCCGCCTTGAAACAGGGTCAACTCCTGTAGTTGGCTCGTCAAGGATTATAAGTTCAGGTGTATGAATCAGGCTGCAACAGATACCAAGCTTTTGCATCATACCACCAGAAAGTTTACCCGCTTCCCTGTCCTTAAACGGCAAAAGTCCCGTTGCTTCAAGCAGAAGCTTTTTCCTTTTTTCCCTTACATCAACAGGAACATCATGTAAATTGGCAAAAAAATCTATATTTTCTTCCACAGATAAAGTGTGGTAAAGATTTAAACCAAGACCTTGAGGCATAAAAGCTATTTTATCTTTTAACTTTTCAACAACTCTATCACTTTTTATATCCTGACCAAAAAGTTCAACTTTTCCATCATCATAGTATAAAACGCCTGCCACAACCTTTAACGTTGAAGATTTACCAGCACCATCAGGACCAACAAAGATATATATCTCCTCTCTGTTAACAGAGAAGGATATACCATCAACTGCTACCACCTTCCCGCGATTATAGGTTTTTCTCAAATTTTCTACAGAAACAACTTTCATTTTGAAAGCTCTATATAACCGTCTGCAGGCATTCCCGGCTTTGAAATTCCGTCAGGATTCTTTTTAAGTTTTAGCTTAACAGCAAAAACCTCTTTTACCCTTTCCTCTTTCGTCTGCACCTCTTTCGGTGTGAACTCTGCTTTCTGAGAGATATAACTTACATAGGCAGGAAATTTTTTATCAGGATAAGCGTCCACAACAATATAAGCTGGCTGCCCTATTCTTATAAGCCCTATTTTTTTCTCCGGAATATACCCTTTAAGATAAACATCATTAAGATTGACCACAGAAACTATTCTAAAACCAGCAGGAACAACCTCACCGGTATTCACATACTTAACGGTAACAACACCATCTATAGGAGATTTAATAACCATATCTTCAAGATTTGCTTTAACTTCTTCAACAACAGCCTCAGCCTGTTTTACTTTTTCAAGAAACGTCTGATACTCTTTCCTTTTAGCTTCAACAATAGCTTTAAAAGACTGTATCTCGTTATTGATAGCATCTATTTCACTTCTTTTAGTTAAAGCTATTTTTATCCCGGCATCTGCTATCTTTACCGCCGTCTCAGCTTTCTTAAGGTTTTCTTTCGCACTTTCAAGGTCAGCTTTTGCCACTTCAAACGCCATCTTTGCTTTATCAAAATCAGCACGGGAAATAATTCTTTTTTCATAAAGGGTTTTAAATCTTTCAAAATCAGCCTTGGTTTTATCAAAAACAGCTTTAGCCTTATCATACGCCTTTCTCGCAAGAGAAACATCATTCTCAGCAAGAGCTTTTCTCTTCTTTGCTATTTTAATCTGTTCATCTATCTCTTTTTCAAGAGCCGTTTTTCTATTTTCAAGAGCTTTTACCCTGGCAACATAAACAGCTATCTCCTTTTCCTTGGCTAACGCCGCAGTTTTTGCTGTTTTCACGCCAGCCTTAGCCTGTTTCAGCTTTGCATCCACATCTTTAGCTTCAAGAACAGCTATAATCTGCCCCTTTTTTACACTATCTCCCTCATCAACATAGACCTTTCTTACTCTTCCGGGGAATTTTGTTCCAACATCTATCTCGTTACCTTCTATTCTTCCACTTACATAGATAGCTTTACTCTCTTTCTCAAAGTACTGGCAGGAAAAAAGGAAAAGAAAGACAGCAAGAATAGAAACAACTTTCTTCATATAACATCTCCCCTGTGAATGAAGATTCATAGTAGAACTTATTTTACCAGAAAAAGAAAAGGGGAGCTGTATGCTCCCCTGACTTTAGAAAAATCAGACTCTTAAATTATCTGCTTGAATCATCAAGAACAGGAAGAACTACAGCTTCCATAGGCACCTGTCCTGTAAGAGAATCAAGGAACTTTCTGATTCTATAGATTTCACTTCTTGTAAGCTTCACATTGAGCATCTTTTTAGCCATTATATCAATTGCTTCTTCAAGTGTTTTTGCAGAACCGTCGTGGAAATAAGGTGCTGTCTGTGAAACCATCCTGAGCTGAGCTGTTCTGAATTTATACATATCCTCTTTTCTTTTAGTAACTTCATACCTTCCTTTGTCGTCGTTAATCTTAAACTTGTGAAACATTCCATCTGAAAGAACAGGACCTCTATGACATGACACACATCCTTTATCAACAAACAGCTTCATACCCTCAATCTGAACCCTTGAAAGAGCTTTTTTATCACCTGAGAGATATCTGTCAAATGGAGAGTTCGGAGTTATAAGCGTCCTCTCGTAAGCTGCTATCGCCTTGGCAACATTATCAAATGTGATAGGATCAACTTCTCCTGGAAACGCTTTTTTAAACATTTCTCTGTATTCAGGAATAGCTTTTAGCTTTTTCACAACCATTTCAGGAGTCGCGTTCATCTCAACGTGAGCTGTAAGAGGCCCCTTAGCCTGCTCCTCAAGTGTAGCAGCCCTTCCGTCCCAGAACTGAACCTTTAAGAAAGCAGCATTGAAAACGGTAGGAGCGTTTCTTGGTCCTTTCTGCCATTTATCACCGATGGAAGTTTTCTGATTATCATCTCCACCTATTGATAGGTTGTGACATGTATTACACGAGATAAGATTGCTCCTTGAAAGTCTCGGGTCAAAATAGAGCATTTTACCAAGCTTAACCTTTGCAACAGTCATAGGATTATCTGCCGGAATTGGCGGAGTTGAAGGTAGAACTTCAAAAAATCTTGTGTATTTATCGGTTTTAGGTGGCATGTGAACACCTTTCATCTTTGGCATTCTACCGTAAAGCTCTTTGGCAGCAAGGCCAAACTGAAGACCTTTTGGCATAACACCAGCATTAACAAGCTCCCTTGCCCTTTTTACAAGGTCTTCTGGTGTTGCAAACTTTTCAAGAATCTGTGTTTTTGAAGGTGCAACTCTTCCGTGACAGTTTGAACATGTTGTTTCCCATACTCCCGCTTTCGCTGACACAGAAATCGCCAGCATCGCAGTTACAGACAATAATAACTTTTTCATCCCTTTCCTCCTTCAAAAGTTTTGGGGGTATTCTTACAGGTTTAAATTATATCTCATCTGATAATCATTTGCAAGTAGTGTCAATTTTCAATCAATCCAATAGAAATTTAACAAAAAACTAACAGAATTACTGGTATCTTTTTCCTGCCAGAACAGGAGAGGAAAACATGACTGAAGCAATGATAACTCTTGAAAACATAAATAAAAGCTTTGATAAAACAAAAGTTCTTAATGATATTAATTTTTCAATCCAAAGGTGAAGCTTTACAGTAATCCTTGGAGCTTCAGGTTCTGGAAAAACCACTCTTTTAAGATTAATTGCAGGACTTGATTATCCCACAAGTGGAAAAATTTTCATAAATGGAAAAGATGTAACACAAGAAGAACCTTCAAAGAGAAATATCTCAATGGTTTTTCAATCTTACGCTCTTTTCCCACACATGAATGTGAGAGAAAACATAGTGTTTGGGCTAAAGGTAAGAAAAGTTAAAAAGGAAGAGATTGAAAAAAGGCTATATACAGTCACAAAAATGTTAAAAATAGATAAACTTCTTGATAGAAAACCTTCACAGCTATCAGGAGGACAGCGACAGAGAGTCGCCCTTGCAAGAGCGATAATATCTGAAAGACCTGTATGCCTGATGGATGAACCACTTTCAAATCTTGATGCCAAACTCAGAAGCGCTATGAGAAAAGAACTTAAATCCCTTCAGCAAAAACTCAACCTTACGGTTATCTATGTTACCCACGATCAGATTGAAGCTATGAGTATGGCAGATGAAATTATCCTTATAAACAACGGAAAGATAGAGCAGCACGCCGAACCAACAACCATATATGAAAACCCAAAAACTACTTATGTAGCAGAGTTTATAGGAACTCCCCCGATGAATATTTTTGATGTGAAAACAATAGAAAGTTTCCCATTCAAAATACCAGAAAATGCTGTAAAAGTAGGAGTCAGACCTGAAGATATCTCCTTTAAAGAAGATGAAATAAAAATAGGGGAAGGAGAGGTCGTATTTTCCGAATACCATGGAAGTGAAATTATCTACTCTGTAAATGTGAAAGGAGATCTAATTAACGCCAAGCTGACAGAAAAAGAATTTTTATCCGGAAAGAAAGTTTCTCTCTACTGTAAGAAGAGTAAACTTCACTTTTTTGACGGGAAAGGAAAAAAACTTTAAAGGGAGGGAAGGTATGAAAAAAGTTCTCATGGCTCTTTTTGCAGTGCTGACGGCATTTTCATCAGCACTGGCTCAGGAAAAGATTCACATCACTTTCTGGCACGCGATGGGTGGGTCAAGAGCTGCATTTATTGACAGAATGGTGCAGGACTTTAACTACACACACCCGAACATTGAGGTAAAAGCTCAGTACAAAGGAAGCTACAGGGACACACTAAACTCAGCAATCCTTGCATACAAGCAGGGAAATGCTCCTCACATCGTTCAGATTTTTGAAGTTGGAAGCCAGCTTGCTCTTGATTCTGGAATATTTATGCCGTTCCAGGACCTTGTAAAACCGGGAGACTACGCACTTTTAAACGATTTCATAAAACCTGTTGCTAACTATTACAGGATAAAAGGAAAGTTTAACTCTGTTCCTTTTAACTCCTCAAACCCGATACTCTACTACAACAAAGACCTTTTCAGAAAAGCCGGACTGGACCCTGAAAATCCTCCAAAAACATTTGACGAAATCGTTGACGCCTGTGTAAAACTGAAAAAAGCAGGTGTTCGCTACTGTATAACATGGCCTCTCCACTCCTGGTTTGTTGAGCAGTGGATAGCAGAACAGGGAGCGCTTCTTGCCAACAATGAAAACGGTAGAAAAGCAAGAGCTACAAATATTTACATCAACTCAAAACCGATGTACAGAATTATGAATTGGTGGAAAAAACTATACGATAAAGGGTACTACGCCTACTCAGGAAAACCTGAAGATTGGGATGGAGCAAATAACCTTTTCGTATCTCAGCAAGCTGCAATGCTTATAACTTCAACATCAGATGTAACAATACTTGAAAACGCAGCTTATGAGCATGGATTTAAATTAGGCACTGGATTTCTTCCGGTACCTGACGGTATAAAAAGAAACGGTGTCGTTGTCGGCGGTGCAAGCCTATGGGTTACAAAAGGGCACCCAAAGAAAGAGCTTGAAGCAGCTAAAGAGTTTCTACTCTGGTTTACAAACACAGAGAATGAAGTTCGCTGGCACAAAGGAACAGGTTATTTCCCTGTAAGAGAAAGTGCCGTAAAAGTTTTAAAATTTGAAAAATGGTTTGATAAGCATCCGGCTTACAAAGCTGCCTTTGACCAGCTCCTTCAAACAATTCCAAACAGAGCAACCCAGGGAGCATTGATCGGAAACTTCCCTGAAATAAGGACAATAATTGAGAACGCTGTTCAGGATATTCTTGCTGGAAAACCTATAAGGGCAACACTGCAGGAAGCTGATAGAAAAGCTGATCAGGCACTTAAAAGATACAACATGAGCGTTAGGTAATCTATGGAGGGGATACTTCCCCTCCCTTTATGAGGACAGATATGAACAAACACAGCCTCTATAGAAGTAAAATAACTGCACTTTTGTTTATCCTCCCAACCTTGATCATTCTAACTCTATTCTTATACTATCCAACTATTGAAACATTCAAGATGTCAATGTATCGTGTTGCTTTTCTCGGTCTATCAAAACAGTTCGTAGGACTTGAAAATTACAGGGATATCTTTTTGTCAGCTGAATACAGGAAAATATTTGTTAATACTGGAATTTTTGTACTCATAAGCGTGGTGGTAAGTATAGTAATAGGACTTTTTCTTGCGGTTCTTGCCAATCAAAAACTGAAAGGAAAATCCCTATTCCGTATTCTGCTTATATGGCCATACTCTCTTCCTCCTGCTGTTGCCGGCGTCATATTCCTGTTCCTTTTTAATGAACAGTCCGGAATGGTAAACTATCTGTTAAAACATCTACTTGATATATCCCCTCCATGGCTTTCAAAAAGCACCCTTGCAATGGGAGTTGTAATAACCGCTTTTGTGTGGAAGATGATCGGTTACAATGTGGTATTTTACCTTGCTGCACTCCAAAACATACCAAAAGAGATAATTGAAGCGGCAAAAGTGGAAGGTGCATCCATCCTCCAGACGTTTTTCAAAGTAACTCTTCCTATGCTTTCTCCTATCACCCTGTTTTTAATCGTAACGAACACTATCGCAGCATTCTTTGAAAGTTTTACTTTCATAGATCTTATAACGAAAGGAGGTCCCTCCGACAGCACAACGGTAATAATATACAGCATTTACAGAGACGGTTTTGAGTACTTTAAAACAGGTCTTGCAGCAGCAGAATCTGTTATCCTTTTTACCTGTGTTGTAGTACTAACTCTTATCCAGATGAAAGTTTCTAAAAGGATGGTTCACTATGAAAGGTAAAAGTTTGAAACTCATTACCTACACCCTTCTGATAATAAGTATCTTAATCATAGCTCTACCTGTAATCACCGCCTTTATATTTTCAACACAGACACCGGCAGAAATTTTCTCATACCCTCCCAAATTCACAATAGGAAAAGCTTTAATATCAAATTACAAAACTGCATGGAGCATGTACCATCTTGGAAAGTATATGCTTAACACATTTTTCATCGCCATAGCTGTAACAGCAGGAAAAATAGTTATCTCTTTTCTTGCAGCGACAGTTCTTGTGTACTTTGACATCCCATTTAAAAGAGCACTTTTCATCTTTATCCTTCTAACATTAATGATGCCAACAGAGATAATGATAGTCGCCCTTTTTGACATAGTTACAAAACTCGGATGGTCAAACTCCTACCTTGCTCTTACCATCCCATTTCTTGCCTCTGCAACGGGAACTTTTCTTTTCCGCCAGCACTTCCTTCAGATATCCCCTGCAATTGTTGATGCTGCAAAAGTTGAAGGAGCAGGACCTCTCCAGTTCGCAGTCAAAATTCTATTTCCCATGTCTGCGAACGTAATAGCTGCTTTAACCGTAATAGAGTTCGTTTATGTCTGGAATCAATACCTGTGGCCACTGGTAATAATAAGAGATAATTCAAAACAGATGATACAGATAGGGCTTAGAATGATGATTACAGGACAGGATGCAACAAACTGGGGAATAGTAATGGCAGGAGCGGTAATTTCACTTCTTCCGGCTTTAGCGGTTTTCCTATTCCTGCAAAGATACCTGACAAAAGGACTGTTCCTCGGAAGTGAAAAATAAAATAGGTTTAAAAAAAACACTTGCCTTTTGCAAGGTAAAACTTAAATGATATTTTTTTGTTTAAACGTAGTAAACAATCTATAAAACTCCTCAGGTGAAACATCTTCCGGTCTTAAAGATAAAATATCGGAAATTTCTAACAGTTCAATTCCAAGGGTGTTTTTAAGTTTTTTTCTGCGACCTGAAAACGCTTTTTTCAGAAATTTTTCAAACTGTTCAAGCTCTTCTTTATCAAGTGAAAAGTCCTTTGGTATCATTTTAAAAACTGTTGACCAGACTTTTGGAGGAGGTGTAAAAACCTTAGGTGAAACATCAAAAAGTTTTTTTATCTCAAAGAAATTCTGTAAAAGAGCAGGAAGGTAACCATAATTTTTCCCTTTTCTGCTAATAAGCCTTTCAGCAACCTCTTTCTGCGTCATAAACACAGCTCTTTCAAGAATACTTTTATAATCAAGTAAATTTCTGATAATTGCCGTGGAAACATTGTAAGGAAGATTTCCTACAACTTTAATCCTGTTTCCACACTTTGAAAAGTCAAACTTTACAGCATCTCCTTTCACAATTTCAACAAAGCTACAATCTCTAAACGTTTCTTTTAAATAATCTATCATCTCATCATCTATCTCAACACATATTAACCTTTTTGGTTTCCTTTCTACAAGCTCTTTTGTTAAAGCACCTCCTCCCGGACCGATTTCAACAACAGTATCTCCTGCCTTTATGTCAAGAGAATCTACGATTTTCCTTATGATATTCCTATCCTTTAAAAAATGTTGTCCCAAATACTTTTTAAGCTTTAATCTCTCATTTTTCAACGATACCCTCTTTTTCAAACGCTTCAGCTATAATGTTTATAACTTTTTCTATAAGCTCCTCATTTTCAGCTTCAACCATTATTCTCACCTTTGGCTCTGTCCCAGAATACCTGACTAAAACTCTTCCATTATTTTCGAGAATCTCATTACCGCGGGAAATAGCCTCTTTAACGTATTTAAGACTTTCTATCGGTTTTTTCTCTGAAACCCTCAGATTAACAAGTTTTTGAGGATATTTCTTAAAAAGAGAAACAAGTTCACTGAAAGGCTTTCCCGATTTTTTAAGAATTGAAGCAAGAAGAACAGCTGTAAGAACGCCATCTCCAGTTTCCATCTCTTTTTTATAAATTATATGCCCTGACTGTTCCCCTCCTATTAAAGCACCAACTTCATCCATCTTTTCTGCAACATTTCTATCCCCAACTGATGTTCTGTAAAAATCTACCCCTTTTGATTTTATATAGTTTTCAAGTCCTAAATTGCTCATAACAGTCGCAACTACCGGTTTCCCATTCCCGTAAAAGTCTGAAAGCAAAGCGATAATCTGGTCTCCATCAACCACATTTCCATTTTCATCAACGGCGATACACCTATCCGCATCTCCATCAAAAGCAAAACCGATATCAGCCCTGATTTCCTGAACTTTTTTAGATATAAATTCTGGATAAGTAGCACCGCAATTATCGTTTATATTAAATCCGTCAGGTTCTGCATTATAAACAAACACTTTAGCTCCAAGGGAACGAAAAACCTCCGGAGCTATCATAAATGCAGCTCCATTGGCACAATCAATTGCAATTCTTAAACCTGCAAGATAAACTCCCGATTCTTCAAGAAACTTAATATAGGTTTCAAGATATCCCCTTCCATCAAACACCTGCCCTATCTCAAGGGACGCTGCTTTTGGTAGTTCATATTTGTTAAATATTACAAGCTCAAGAGAGGCTTCTTCCATATCTGAAAATTTTTTCCCAAGATTGTTAAAAAACTTAATTCCATTATACTCAGGAGGATTATGAGAGGCCGAAACCATAATTCCCATTGAAAGGGAATGATTTTTTACCATATATGAAATAGAAGGAGTTGTGGTAGTTCCAAGATAAACAACATCAACTCCCGTAGATAAAAGCCCTGAAATAAGGGCTGTAACTATCATATCTGAGGATAGCCTGGTATCTTTACCTATAACAACAGTATGTTTTGTTTCTGGATATTTGGCTTTAAGATAACATCCGGCTGAAATTCCTATTTTTTGACTCATTTCAGGTGTAAGGGGAAACTCATTTGCTATAGCCCGTATCCCATCTGTTCCAAAAAGTTTCTTTTTCGGCATCATCTCCTCCTTTCAATTACCACATTTATTTTTGCAGGAAAAACTTTGTAGGGAGAAACTATTTTTAGAACAACCCTTGCCCTGTTAGAAATACTATCAACATCAACAGGCTCTGTCTCTACAAATCTTACACTTTTAACCTCTGATTGAGGAAGATATACAGTAACATAATCTGGAGAAACAAAAATAGCTTTATATCTTTTTTTGAACTTTCCTGAAAAGATAACTTTAACAGGAAGAAGTTTTGCAACCAATTTTTCAAGTTTAATTTTTACTTTATCAGGATAAAATTTCTTTACAGTTACATCTTGAAGTTGGGGAAAAACTGTTACTGTATCCTGATTTAAAGGAACGGTTATCTCCCTATTTAAAGAAGCTAAAAAATTATCTGGAACTTTCAATACAGCTTTCCCTTCCTCTTTCAACATCGCAACTGACCTTTTTGCACCCTCAATTTCAACTTCAATCTCTGAAGGTGAGTAAGAAACCACATAAAAGTCTGATGAAACTTCAATTTTCAAAGGAAGAGAAATTCTGGAAACAACTGTTTCCTGTTTCACAGCAAGAAACCAGAGAAGAAAAGCGAAAACAATAGCCAGTAATTTATAATGAAAGTTGTAAAAAATATAATCAATTACTCTCTTCAACCTTTCCACCTTTTATAAAAGTAACAATAACATCTTTTATACTTTTCTTTTCGGTATCCTGAGCAAGTAGAGAAAGAAGCACTCTTTTTAATCTTTGTGGCTCAATGTTTTTTATAAGCTTCCCGTGATAAGCTATAGAAATTTTTCCGGTTTCTTCAGAAATTACAACGGCAATACAGTCTGTTTCCTCTGTTATCCCTATAGCCGCTCTATGCCTGGTTCCAACAGTCTGCGGAAGAGACGTATTCAGTGTAATAGGAAGAAAAACTCCAGCCTTTCTGATTCTATCCTCTTTTATTATCACAGCTCCATCGTGAAGCGGAGTTCCAGGCCAGAATATTGTTACAAGAAGCTCTTTTGATACTTTCGCATCAATAACTGTGCCTGCTTCAGTATAAGCATCTGTCTTCACTTTCCTTTCAAAAACTATAAGCCCACCTATCTTATCCTTTCCCATTGTTACAACAGCTCTTGTAACCTCATCAACAACTCTTTGAGCTTCATAATTTTTTGAAAAAACTCCTAACTGTCCTTCACCAAGCCTTGCTAAAAGCTTTCTTATCTCAGGCTGAAATATCACTATAATGGCAAAAATCCCTATGGTTAAAACACTGTTAACAAGAAAAGAAAGTGTATAAAGATTTAAAAGCTTGGAAACAACGCTTATAAGAATAATCGTCATTATTCCAAACAGTATCTGTATAGCCCGGGTTTTAGAAAGATAAACAAGAACTCTATAAATCAGGAAGGCAACTATAAGAATATCAACAATATCCCTTATTGTTATCTGCGGAACAAAATCAAACATTTAAGCCTCTTCCACAGCAAAAAGAATATCTATAAACTGCCTTGTTTCTTTTACATCATGCACCCTTACGATTTTAACACCGTTTAAAACACCTCTAACAATAGAAGCAAGAGAACCGGCAACCCGATTTTCAGGGTCTTTTTCACCGGTTATAAATCCGATAAAACTTTTTCTTGAAGTGCCAAGAAGAAGCGGCAAACCGAATCTTTTAAACTCATTTATCCTTTTCAAAATCTCAAGGTTATCTTCCACCCTTTTTCCAAAACCGATACCCGGGTCAAGGATAATCTGCTCTCTTTTCACCCCTTTAGCAACAGCAGAATCTACGGTTTTTTCAAAATATTCACATATCTCCTTAACAACATCTTTATAGTAAGGATTCTTCTGCATATTTTTAGGTGTGCCTTTTATATGCATCAGAACAGCAGGAACACCCCTTTCTGCAACAAGCCCGGCCATCTTCTCATCAAAATGAAACCCGCTTATATCGTTAACAATATCAGCACCAGCATCAAGGGCTTCTTTTGCAACTTCAGATTTATACGTATCAACAGAGATAAAAATTTCCGGAAACCGTCTTCTTATAGCATCTATTATAGGAACAACCCTTCTTTTCTCCTCATCAATGGGAACAGGTTCAGAACCTGGACGTGTTGATTCTCCTCCAACATCTATTATTTCAGCCCCTTCCTCTATCATCTCTTCAACACGGAAAAGGGCTTTGTCAACACTGTTCCATTTTCCCCCATCAGAAAACGAATCAGGAGTAACATTGAGAATTCCCATAATCACCGGTTTATCAAGAACCAGCTTTTTACCATTAACATCAAATTCGAACTGGCTTTTTCTTTCAGCAGCAACTAACTTTTCTATCTCCTTACCAAGAAACTTCAAGCCAAACGGCTGTTTTTTCAATCTTTCAAGCAGTTTTTCAAGAGACCTTAAAGAAACTATCAAAACCGCCGTGCAAGTGGTACATTTAAACGATGAAGCCTCCCGTGGAAGGGCACAATCTCCTCCAGAAGCTATCGCATCCTGTTTTAAGATATTTGCCGCTCTTGTATCTATTTCCTCAATCACAAAAGTGTAAACATTTCCTTTTTTTGAAAGAATTTCTGCACCAGCAGGAGTATTTCCTATATTTAACAGGAAATTTTTAAGCTCTTCTTCCCTAAAAATTCTTCTTGTTATAAACATACAGGCCTCTTTTAAGTTAAAATAGATATGAAGATTATACCTGTTAATTTAGTTCCATAGAAAGAGGATATATGGCAAAAATCATAACAACTCACAAAAACATGGACCTTGATGCTCTTGGAGCTGTAATCGCCGCAAAAAAGCTCTATCCTGAAGCAACCGTTATTCTTCCCGGAACAAAGGGAAAGGATGTAATTAAAGTCCTTCAAGAAAATCCTTCACTTATAGAATATGTAGATGAAACGGGATTTGAAAAAAGCGAAAAAATTGAAACAGTAATAGTGGTTGATACTCCAGATATAAACAGAATTCCACAGGTAGTGAAAAAGATAATAGAAGCAGAAAACTGCAGGGTAATAATATACGATCACCACACAAAGGATGTTTCAGGTTTTGAAAACAGTGAGCTTTATTTTAAAGAAACAGGAGCTGTTACATCGCTTTTAACAATGATTTTAAAAAGCCGTAAAATAATTCCATCTCCACTTGAAGCATCAATAATGGCACTTGGCATCTATTCTGATACGGGAAGTTTTCTTTTTCCTGGAACAACATCCCTTGACCTTATGGCATGTTCATACCTTTTTTCAATAGGAGCAAACCCGGAAACCATTAAATATTACCTGCCAAAAGAGCTATCGCCAGAAGAGATAGATATTTTAAAAATACTGAAAGATAATATTGAAATCAAAGAGATAAACGGAAACACAGTTGCAATAACAACAGCTCAATTTGACAGATACGTAGGTGATATAGCCCACCTTATAAGTAAACTACTTGATATAAATAATTATCCAGCTTTGATAGCAATCATCTCAGTAGAAGGCACCATCTTTGTAATTTGCCGCTCCAAGACACCTCTTGTGGATGTTTCAAAAGTTGCAGAAAAACTTGGAGGAGGCGGACACAAAGAAGCAGCATCTGCTGTTATAAGAGACAAAACTCTTTATGAAGCAAAAGAACTTGTTTTAAAGCTTTTAAAAGAAACTGTGCAACCTGCAAAAGTTGCAAGAGACATAATGTCCACACCAGCTCAAGTTTTAAAGGAAACGGTAAGTGTAAAAGACGCACTTTCCTTTTTGATGAAGCAGGGAATAAACGCCGCTCCTGTAGTTGACGAAGATGGTAATATTGTTGGTTTAATAAACAGGAACCTTACAGACAAAGCGATTCACATGGGAATAGAGTCTGAACCTGTTTTTCTCATAATGGAAAGAGATTTTGAATATGTGACACCTGAAACTCCTGTAGGAGTTGTGGAGAAAATAGTAATAGATAACCAACAAACACTGGTTCCTGTGATAGAGAACGGCAAAGTAGTCGGAGTTATAACAAGAACAGATATTCTTACAAACCTTTACAGGAACATTATTGATGAGTCGGAAAAATTTTACAGGAAGAGAACTCTTTCATCTCCAGGATACAAAAACGTAAAACAGATAATGAAAGAGAGACTTCCTGAAAAGGTATTTAATTTACTGAAAAAAATAGGCGAAATAGCAGACAGAGAAAAAATCAACGCTTATGTGATAGGTGGATTTGTAAGAGACCTTATCATTGGAAGAAGAAATCTTGATGTTGACATTGTGGTTGAAGGTGATGCACCTTCTTTTGCAAAAAAAGTAGCGAAAGAACTTAACGGGAAACTCCACTCTTTTGAAAAGTTTAAAACAGCAACGGTTACACTGCCGGACGGTTTTAGAATAGACTTTGCTTCTGCAAGGACAGAAATTTACCGTGCACCAGGTGCCCTTCCTGAAGTTGATACAGCTCCGCTGAAAAAAGACCTTTTCAGAAGGGATTTTACAATAAACACATTGGCAATAAAGATAAACGGAAAAGAGTTTGGAAAACTGATAGACTTTTTCAACGGTTTAAAGGACATAAAAGAGAAAAAAATTCGCGTTCTTCACGCTTTAAGTTTTGTTGAAGACCCGACAAGGATTTTAAGAGCTTTAAGGTTTGCAGTAAGGTACAGATTTGACCTTGGAAAACATACAGAAAAGCTTTTAAGAATAGCTGTAAAGAAAAACCTTTTCAGAACAGTTGAAGGTAAAAGAGTTTATCTTGAGCTAAAACATATTTTTGAAGAGGAGAATCCATTAAGAATTGTTAACAGAATGAAAGAATATGGAATTTTAAAATCTATAAGTTCTGGAATAATCTGGGATAAGAGAAAGAAAGATTTCTTTGAAAGGATAAGAAAAGTTATAAACTGGCACAAGTTAACTTTTGGAAACAGAAAAAAAGTTAACTATCCAATAATATACTTTGCAGCGTTTCTTGAAGGAATACATGGAAAAGAGCTTGAAAAACTTTTAAAAGACTTTTCAATTCCTGAAAAGGAGGTTGATCTTATAAAAAACCTTATATATAGAGGAAAACAACTTCTTAAAACACTTGAAAAGGAAAAACTAAAAAACAGCGAAATTTACAATCTTCTCAAAAGTGAACCTGACGAGCTTACCCTTTATATAGCCGCAAAAACAGATAAAGAGAAATTAAGATTAAAGCTACTTGACTTTTTAGGAGAATGGAAAGAAATGAAACTCGCAATCACCGGAAGAGACCTTAAAGAGACGGGATTAAAGCCGGGGCCGGTGTTCAAAAAAATTCTGAAAACATTAAAAGATAAAGTTATAGATGGAGAGATAGACAATGTTTACGATGAGCTTAAAACTGAAGCACAGAAACAAATAGAAACCATACACTCAAAGAACTGAAAATCGTTTATAAATAAGAGAAATCAATCTTAATATGGTTTTTATCAGTGTTACAAAAATAATTTTTTTGCTAAAATTAGCAACACATTAAAATATTAAAAGTTAAAACAAAAAATTTCCTAATTGAAAGTAAAAGGAGGAATTATGGCAAGAGGAAGAAAACCTGGAAAAAGAACAAATAAAGTTGTAAAAATCTCTCTCCCTAAAAAGATTTACTACATCCTTTACGGAATAGCCGGAAATAACGAGCAAAAGCTTAACAAACTCATAAAAACAATCATTGAAGAGAAACTTGATAACTCTACAATGGCAGATCTAACAAAACTTCTTGAAAACGCAAAAAAAGAGAAAGAAGAAGTTGAAGAGTAAATTCAATTTAAATTAAAGTCGGAGGAACAGCACCTCCGACTTCTTATAAAATATCAATTCCTGCTACGGTTAGAAAAGCTTTTCCCTTGTTTATAGTTTCTTTATACTCAAGGTCAGGGACAGAATCCCATACTATTCCAGCACCAACCTGAAGATATGCACGGTTTTCTTTTATAAGCAATGTTCTTATAACAATATTAAAATCAAGGTTTCCTTCAAAAGAGAAATAACCGACAGAACCGGTATAAAGAGCCCTTCTTGTTGGTTCAAGCTCCTCAATAATCTCCATAGTTCTCACTTTAGGGGCTCCTGTTATAGTTCCCCCGGGAAACATTGCTTTTACAATATCCACAGGATGAACGTTGCTATCAACTTCTCCTTTTACATTGGAAACTATATGAATAACATGGGAGTAGCTTTCAAGCACCATCAGTTCATCAACCTCAACAGTGCCATAACGGGCAACTTTCCCGATATCGTTTCTCTCAAGATCAACAAGCATTATATGCTCAGCACGCTCCTTCTCAGAAAGAAGAAGCTCCCTTGAAAGATGTAAATCTTCTTCCTTATTTTTTCCTCTTCTTCTTGTGCCGGCTATCGGCCGTGTCTCAATAACATTTTTCTCTTTTTTTATCAGCCTTTCTGGAGAACAGGAAACAGCCTCAAATCCATCAATGTCAAAATAAAATGAAAACGGTGATGGATTTATTTTTCTTAAACTGTCGTAGAAAGATAAACTGGAACCTTCAATTTCAAAATCAAGTCTCTGAGAAAAATTAACCTGAAATGTATCACCTGAAGCTATATACTCTTTTATTTTTTCAACAGCATAAACAAAATAATCTTTTGACATATTAAAACCTTTAAACTTAATATTAAACGGAGGAAACTGTTTGAAGCTAAATCCACTACCTGAAATTTCAACCTCATCACCGTAAATTTTTATCTCTTTTTTTAGATTATCAAAGACAAAAGTTGTTTCAGGAAGAAAGAAAAGAATATCAGGCATACCGATGTCATCAGTAGCAATATCAGGCAGTTTTTCTATGTCTCTAACAGCATCGTATGATAGATAACCAAAAATACCAAAATCTTCAGGATATTTTTTCTTTAAAGAATCGTAAAACTTTTTCAGCTTTTCAAATCCATCAAAATCTCCTGTCTTAAGAAGAAGTTTCTCTTTTTCCCCAACACAGATAAAAGAAAATCTTCCTGTTTTACCGTTCACAGTAGCCGAATCAAGAAACAGTTTTACAGGAAAACCTTTTGATACTAAATATTTAAACAATTCATAAGGTTCTATCCAATCAACATTCCTTACCACAGACACTCTCCTTGCTTTAGCTTCAAAAGTTTGAAATTCTTCGGTTGCAAAGCAACCTCGGAAATACTTTTCTGTTTAGAACAAAGTCTATAGAATCCTTCAATCCCATAGTTGTTTTTTTAAACATCCTCGCTATAAAGGTTGTATGTAAACTCTAAAAATTTTATGATATTATTCAGCTTTATCAACTGTGCTAATCTCCCGCCCTAAGATTTAGGAGGCAAATATGAAACTATCAGGAGCGGAAATACTTTTAGAAGCGTTAAAGCTTGAAGGTGTAGAGTATATATTCGGATATCCAGGAGGAGCTGTTCTGGATATTTATGATAGACTAACCTATACTCCTTTAAAACATATTTTGACAAGACACGAACAGGGAGCAGCCCATGCAGCTGACGGATATGCAAGAACAACAGGCAAAGTAGGTGTATGCTTTGCAACATCAGGTCCCGGAGCTACAAATCTTGTAACAGGAATCGCTACTGCTCAAATAGACTCTGTCCCGATAGTTGCATTTACAGGAAACGTCCCAACATTTATGATAGGAAATGATGCTTTCCAGGAAGTTGATACAGTCGGAATAACAAGACCTATAACTAAACATAACTTCCTTGTTAAAGATGTTAACAACCTTGCAGACACCATCAAAAAAGCCTTTTACATAGCAAAAACCGGAAGGCCGGGCGTTGTACTGGTTGACCTGCCTAAAGATGTTATGAGAAGTATTGCTGATTTCTTTGAGCAGGAATACCGATCTCCTGTTCAGATAAGAAGTTATAAACCTGTTAAAAAAGGACATCCGGGGCAGATAAAAAGAGCGGCAAAAGCTATCGCACAGGCCAAAAGGCCCGTTCTTTACGTAGGTGGAGGAATCATAAAAGCTGATGCTTCAGACCTTATAGTCAAACTTGCAGAACTTGTAACGATACCTGTTACAACAACATTAATGGGACTTGGTGCCATTCCTGGAACTCATCCCTACTTTCTTGGAATGCTCGGAATGCACGGAACATACGCTGCAAACATGGCAGTTACAGAGTGCGACCTTTTAATAGCTGTAGGTGCAAGATTTGATGACAGGGTTACTGGCAAAGTGGCTGAATTTGCACCTAACGCAAAGATTATTCACATAGATGTTGATAGCGCTGAAATCGGCAAAGTTAAAGATGCTCACATTCCTATAGTTGGAGATGCAAAACTTGTTCTTGAAGAGCTGCTGCCGGAAGTTGAAAAGCAGATTATGAAAAACAGAGAAGTCTCCCTTGAAAGGGACAGGTGGATGGATCTTGTTCAACACTGGAAGGTAAGATACCCTCTTTATTATGAACCAAGTGATGTGGTAATAAAACCGCAGTTTGTAATAGAGAAAATATACGAAATTACAGATGGAGACGCAATAATATCAACTGACGTCGGTCAGCATCAGATGTGGACGGCTCAGTATTACAAATTCAAAAGGCCAAAGCAACTTGCAACGTCAGGCGGACTTGGAACTATGGGATACGGTGTTCCGGCGGCGATAGGAGCACAGATAGGAAATCCTGATAAAACGGTTTTCTGTATATCAGGAGACGGAAGCTTTCAGATGAACATGCAGGAAATAGTTACAGCTGCTAATTACAAAATACCTGTTAAAATTGCCATCCTGAACAACCGTTATCTTGGAATGGTTCGTCAGTGGCAGGGTATTTTTTATGATAGAAACTACTCTGAGGTTGATATTGCATTCCAGCCTGACTTCGTTAAACTAACGGAAAGCATGGGAGGAATCGGCCTACGAGCTGAGAAACCTGAAGATGTTGAAAAAGTTTTGAAAGAGGCAATGGCAATTAACGACAGACCGGTAGTTATAGATTTTGTTGTTAACAGAGAAGAGGATGTTTTCCCGATGGTTCCTCCTGGTGCTGCTGTCAGCGAGATGATACTTCCTGATTATGGAAAGAAAAAATCAAGAAAAGCTGTTAGCTAAGAGGTAGCTATGGGTAAAAAAGAGAGGAAACATATAATAAGCGTGTTGGTTGAGAACCATCCCGGAGCACTGGCGAGAATAGTTGAGCTTTTCAGTGCGAGAGGCTATAACATAGAAAGCCTTAATGTGGGACATACAGAAGACCCTACAATTTCAAGATTAACGATGGTAGCTCAGGGTGATGAAAAAACGATTGAGCAGATAGTCAAACAGCTAAGAAGAATTGTTGATGTTTTTAAAGTAAGAGACCTTACAGATAAAAAGAAACTTGACAGAGAGCTTCTAATAGTGAGACTTAACGCCGATAACTCAGAGAAGAAAGAAGAACTTATGAGAATAACAACAATATTTGGAGCACAGATAATAGACATTTCTCAGGACACCTACACTCTTGAGCTTACAGGAGATGAAGACCAGATTGACGCATTTATAGAACTTATAAAGCCGATGGGAATAAAAGAGATGGCAAGAACAGGAAGAGTTGCCATGGTAAGAGCACTACATGGAGAAACTTTTAACTAAAATACGGAGGTAGTAATATGGCAAAAGTATATTACGAGCAGGATGCTTCTCTTGCACCGCTTGAAGGAAAAACTGTAGCTATTTTAGGTTACGGAAGTCAGGGACATGCTCACGCCCTTAACCTTAGAGATAGTGGAATTAATGTTGTAATCGGTTTAAGGCCTGGAAACTCAGCAGAAAAAGCAAAGGCAGACGGATTTGAAGTTCTATCTCCAGCAGAAGCTGCTGCAAAAGCGGACGTGATAATGTTTCTCCTTCCAGACCCTATCCAGAAAAAAGTATATGAAGAGGCAGTAAAGCCAAATCTGAAACCGGGAATGGCACTTGCTTTTGCCCACGGGTTTAATATCCACTTTAATCAGATTGTTCCTCCGTCTGATGTTGATGTTTTCATGGTAGCTCCAAAGGGACCGGGACATCTTGTTAGGTGGACATATCAGGAAGGAGCAGGCGTTCCGGCACTTGTTGCTGTTCATCAGGATGCAACAGGAAAAGCACTTGAAGTTGCCCTTGCTTACGCAAAAGGAATAGGTGCAACAAGAGCCGGTGTTATTGAAACAACATTTAAAGAAGAAACAGAAACCGACCTTTTTGGCGAACAGGCGGTTCTTTGCGGTGGAACAGCAGCACTTGTAAAAGCCGGATTTGAAACACTTGTAGAAGCAGGTTATCAGCCAGAAGTTGCATATTTTGAGTGTCTCCATGAGCTTAAACTTATAGTTGACCTTATGTATCAGCACGGTCTTGCAGGAATGAGATACTCAATCTCAACAACTGCAGAGTATGGTGACTACACAAGAGGCCCGAGAGTTGTAACAGAAGAAACAAAGAAAGCGATGAAAAAGATTCTTGAAGAGATACAGAAGGGAGAATTTGCAAAAGAATTTGTTCTTGAAGACCAGGCAAACTATCCTGTTTTAAACGCTTACAGAAGAATAGAGGCTGAACATCC
Source organism: Desulfurobacterium atlanticum (assembly GCF_900188395.1). Classification (NCBI taxonomy): domain Bacteria; kingdom Pseudomonadati; phylum Aquificota; class Aquificia; order Desulfurobacteriales; family Desulfurobacteriaceae; genus Desulfurobacterium; species Desulfurobacterium atlanticum. Next base: position 171,459 of record NZ_FZOB01000002.1, read on the forward strand.
GATTGAAAAGGTTGGAAAGAAATTAAGAGAGATGATGCCATTCCTTAAAACCCAGAAAAAAGATTTAAAATAATTCAGGGGGCTCTGCCCCCTTTACTATTTGTCAATGGACAATTATAAAATTATTCCTAAATTTTCTATCCATGAAAGATAAAATCATTATAAAAGGTGCAAGGCAGCACAATTTAAAAAATATTGATCTTGAAATTCCGAAAAATAAACTTGTTGTAATCACCGGGCTTTCAGGTTCAGGGAAATCCTCCCTTGCCTTTGATACCCTTTATGCTGAAGGACAGAGAAGATATGTTGAATCTCTCTCTTCTTACGCAAGGCAGTTTCTTCAACTTATGGAAAAGCCAGATGTTGACTTTATAGAAGGATTATCTCCGGCAATCTCCATAGAGCAGAAAACAGTATCAAAAAACCCCCGTTCAACAGTGGGAACAACAACAGAGATACACGACTATTTAAGACTTCTTTTTGCAAGAGCTGGAACTCCATACTGTCCGAACTGTGATATTCCCATTCAACCACAAACTATTCAGGAGATAGTTGACAGAATATTAAAATTTGAAGGTAAAAGAATCCTGATTCTCTCTCCGGTAGTAAGAGAACAGAAAGGAGAACACAAAAAACTTATAGAGAGACTTGAAAAGCAGGGATTTAGAAGAGTCAGAATAGACGGAAAAATATACACTATAGATGAAGCAAGAGAACTAAAACTTGAAAAGAGGGTGAAACACTCCATAGATGTTATTGTTGACAGAATTAAAGTAAAATCCTCTGATAAAACAAGAATAGCAGACTCTGTGGAGATAGCTGTTAACCTTTCTGAAGGCCTTGTAGTTGTTTTAGACTATGACACAGGAAATGAGGAAACCTTCAGCACAAAAGGTGCGTGTCCTGAATGTGGATTCAGTTTCAAAGAAATTTCTCCAAGACTTTTCTCCTTCAACAGCCCGATAGGTGCATGCACCACCTGCGGAGGTATAGGTTTCAAACTTAAAATAGACCCTGACCTTCTCATAGACTGGGATAAACCGGCAATAATGGCTTTTAATATAGCGGAAAACAGTAAATTTGAATACATAAAAGACATGGTAGCAACTGCCTGTGAATATCTTGATATTCCGATTATAAAACCTATAGGAGAGCTCAGTGAAGAAGAGCTTGATTTTATTCTCTTTGCGGAAAAAGGTCTTGTAAGGGTAATAAATACGATAGGCTGGAGCAGGGGGAAATATAAACCTTACTACTTTGAAGGGATTATAAAACATCTTGAGAGAAGATATGCAGAAACCGAATCGGAAACGGTAAGAGAGTATATAGAAGAATATATGAGAGAAGTTCCCTGTGATACATGTAAAGGAGCCCGTTTAAACAGAGAAGCTCTTTCTATAAAAATAGAAGGACTAAACATAGCTGAAATTGAGAAGATGAGCATAGCAGAGGCGTTTAAATTTTTTGAAAATTTAAACTTTGAAGGTAAAAGAAAGATTATTGCTGAAAGAGTTTTAAAAGAGATAAAAAACCGTCTTAAATTTCTACTTGATGTAGGGCTTGATTACCTTACACTTGACAGAAGAACAGGAACATTATCCGGCGGTGAATCTCAGAGAATAAGGCTTGCAACTCAGATAGGTTCAAAGCTTACCGGCGTATTGTATGTCCTTGATGAACCAAGCATAGGACTGCATCAGAGGGATAATCAAAGACTTATAAACACTTTAAAAGAGCTCAGGGACATAGGAAACACAGTAATAGTTGTTGAACACGATACAGAGACGATAGAAAATGCAGATTTTATAGTTGATATGGGACCGGGAGCCGGAATCCACGGTGGCGAAGTTGTTGCCACAGGCACGGCTGAAGAGATAAAAATCAATGAAAACTCAATAACAGGAAAGTATCTTTCCGGGAAACTTAAAATTCCTGTTCCTGAGAAAAGGAGAACACCGCAAGGAAAGGCACTAAAAGTGATAGGAGCAAAAGAACACAATTTAAAAAACATTACTGTGGAATTTCCCCTTGGACTTTTTATATGTGTAACAGGTGTTTCAGGTTCTGGAAAATCAACTCTTGTCAATGATATTCTTTATAGAGCTCTGTCCAAAGAGATCTACAAAAGCAAAACTATTCCGGGAAAATATGAAAAAATAGAAGGACTTGAACACATAGATAAGGTTATAAATGTTGACCAATCACCGATAGGTAGAACACCACGCTCAAACCCGGCAACTTACATCGGCGTTTTTGACCTTATTAGAGAACTTTTTGCTGCTACTCCTGAAGCTCGGGCAAGGGGTTATAAAAAGGGAAGATTTTCCTTTAATGTTCCGGGAGGAAGGTGTGAAGCCTGCAGAGGAGACGGAGTAATAAAGGTTGAAATGCACTTTCTTCCTGATGTTTACGTAACCTGTGATGTTTGTGGTGGAAAGAGATACAACAGAGAAACCCTTGAGATAACATATAAGGGAAAAAATATTCACGATATTCTGGAAATGAGCGTTGAAGAAGCCCTTGAATTTTTCAAACATCATGAAAAAATAGTAAGAAAACTTAAAACCCTATACGATGTTGGACTCTCCTATATCAAACTGGGACAGCCTGCCACAACCCTTTCAGGAGGAGAAGCCCAGAGAATTAAACTTGCTAAAGAACTTTCAAAAAGGGCAACAGGCAAAACTGTCTATATCCTTGATGAACCAACCACCGGACTGCATATCCACGATGTTAAAAAACTTATAGAGGTTCTTCAAAAATTGGTTGATATGGGAAACACAGTAATTGTTATAGAACATAATCTTGACTTCATAAAATGTGCCGATTACATAATTGACCTTGGACCTGAAGGGGGAGATAAAGGGGGAAAAGTTGTTGCCACCGGAACACCTGAAGAAGTGGCAAAAATGGATACCTGGACAGGTAGATACTTGAAAAAATTTTTGTTATAGTAGTTTTCAACCATAAATTAATAATCAACTTTGAGGGTTCTTTTGAAACTTAATAGATTTCTTGAGAGTTATGAAATAAGAGAATCCTGTTTTGAAACTATTAAACCTTTACAGGAGATAATAACAAAACGAGAGATTATCTCCATAGGACGAGAGCTTAAAGAGTATATTGACAGAAGATTTCCTGAATACAGAAAGCTTTTAAAGAACTCTCAAATTTCAAAAGGACTGTTCGCAGAAACAATATACGACTTCTACAAAAGTTTGTTTAGCAGAGAAACCCTCATATTAATGGTTAACTCCATTTTAAAACTTCACGAGAAAAGAGGTATTAACATAGTTGATTTTCTTGAAGTTTATTCTCTGTTTGTGGAGAAATTACTGACACTTCTATTCTGTAGGCTGGATAAAAAAGATAAGCAAATATATAAAACAGCATCAAAACTGCTCTTTGCAATAGGTGAATACATTTTAAATATAAGGAAAGAAGAACTTAAATTAATAGAAAGAGACCCTATAACAGGTGTATTTCCAAGGTATAAAATAACAAGCTTTTTTGAAAAGTACAGAGAAGAAAAAGACCACTATGGATTTATTGTTGATATAAGAAATTTTGGCAATATAAACACTGTCCTTGGATATGAAGCAGGAGACAGTATCCTTGTTTTTGTTTCCAACCTTCTTAAGGAAAATTTGGGGCAAAACAGTGGAGAAAATGTTTTCAGGCTACAGGGAGACCAGTTTTTTGTCTTTGTAAAAGGAAAAAATAGTGATAGCATAAAAGCTCAACTTGAAAGTGTTGTGGATTATGCAAAAAAACACTCTCCAACAGTCCATTTCCAGGGCAAATCCCGCAAAGTGCAGATTCCACTTATATGCGTGGGAGCAAAACTGGAGGAATCCTGTGAATATTCATGCTTTATGTGGACTCTTGAAAACGCTTTAAAAGAGTATAAAAAATTAAAAAAAACAGGGGTTTACCTTCTTGATGAAAAAGTTAAGAACCAGTGCTTTATTCAAAGAGAAAACATAAAACAGGTAATTGAAGCGATTGAGGAAAAAAGAATAACCTTTGCACTTCAAAAAATCTTTGATATTTCAGAAAAGCAGATTTTTGGCTACGAGGCTCTTGCAAGATTGATAAATAAGCACGGCGACATAGTTTCAGCTTCTGTATTTTTTAACAATTTAAATGCCTATTCCCTTGATGAAGAGATAGATATGATTGTGATTGACAAAGTTTTTCACTTTAAAAGTAGAGCAGGTATAAAAGAGAATATATCTGTTAATGTTTCAAATACCCTTCTTGAAGGAAACTTAAATTTCCTGATTACCACTGCAGATAAATACAACATCAATCCGAAAGAAATTGTCATAGAATTAACAGAAAGACAGAACCTTTCGTTAATTTCAAACCTTGAAGAAAAAATAGAATACCTGAAAGAAGCCGGATTTAAAATATTTATTGATGATTTTGGAGTTGACTATGCTAATTTTCATCTACTTGAAAAAATAAAAGTTGACGGTGTTAAAATAGATGGGAAGTTTATTAGAGATATAAATATAAATCCAATTGATAGAGAATTTGTGTCTTTTGTCCTTTCCATAGCCAGAACTCTAAATATCCATGTTGTAGCAGAATATGTTGAAAACCGTGAAATCTTAAAAACACTTGAAGAGCTTTCATCAGACCAAAAAGTGAAAGTTTTAGGACAGGGATATCTGTTTGGCAAACCAGAGGTCAAAACCTAAATTTACATTTTCGTTATAATTTTCCCGGAGGTTTTTTACAGATGAAACTCAAAATAGACGGAAAGGAACAGGTAATTAATATAGATACAAAAAAATACAAAAAATTAAAGGAAGTCTTAAGACTTGTTGAATTTCATTATCTTTTCCCAAGCAGAGTTATAAGAACAGTGGAAGTAAAAGGAAAACCGGTACCCCCTGATATGCTTGATTTTATAGAGAATGTTTCCGAGATAAACATAATCACTGACTCAACAGCAAATTTTATAAAAAAACACATTGAGCTTTCTGTGATAGCTCTTGACTCAATGGAAAATGCTGTGGAAGCTGTGATTGAATCTTTTGACACATCTTCTGACCTTGCCAGACTGCACCTTAATTACATAACAGACTCTATTTTAAAAACCGTAGAGATAGTTGAAAAAGGAAGCAACTTTCTTCCGTTGCTGGAAGACAGTGAAGAAGCTGTGGTAAATATTGAAGAAAAAATCTTAAAACTCAACGAACTTGAAGATAAAGAAGAAATCATAAAATTTCTTAAAGAGGAACTTTTAGAAGGCGTTGAAAAGTGGAAGGAGTTTCTTTTAAGACTTCTAATGACAATGGAAAATAGCTCCAGGGAGACCCATTAATGGTATATTCCAGCCTATTTCCTGTCTTTATCGGTTTTTTTCTCGGATTGATAGTTGGCAGTTTCCTAAATGTGTGTATATACAGAATTCCGAAAGAAGAATCCATAATCTTTCCCGGTTCCCACTGCCCCCACTGCAATCACCTGATAAAGTGGTATGACAACATTCCGGTTTTAAGCTATATCTTTCTTAAAGGAAGATGCCGTTATTGTGGAAAAAAAATATCTCCAATATATCCTATGGTTGAGATATTAACGGGTATTTTTACCGCTCTTCTATTTTTCAAATTTAAACTCTCTTTTGATGCTTTTTATTACAGTATCCTGACCTGGTTTCTAATAGCTATCTCTTTTATAGATATAAAAGAACTTCAGGTTCCTGTTAAACCATGCTATTTCACAATGGTTTTCGGTATGGCATTTTCAATCTTCACAAAAACAAACACTTTCATAGATTCTATTTTAGGAGCATCTCTTGGTGCAGGAATTATACTTTTTATAATAGAGACCTATTACATAATTAAAGGTAAAGAGGGAATGGGTTACGGAGATGCAAACATCCTTGCAACAATAGGGGCTTTTCTTGGATGGAAAAAGGTGTTTTTCGTTATTATGCTGGCATCAATGGTTGGTGCTGTGGTAGGAATCTTGATTTCAATAAAAGAGAAAAAGCACGGAGACACTCCGATACCTTTTGGACCCTTTCTTTCCATAGGTGGATATCTTACAATATTTGTAGGAAATTTGCTTCTTAAATTTTATCTGGGGGTATAGTTGGGCTATTCCTTAAACTCGGATATAAGCTGTGGAAGTAAAAAATTCCATGTTCAGACAGAATTTTACAGCAGTTCACAGAAAATAGTTACCAACATATTTTTAAATGGAAACATAATAAAGAGGATTGAGAAAGCTCCAGAAACAGATAATCTTGAGCATGAGATAAAACAACAGCATAATTTTGTGGTAGAAAAATTAACCACAGCATTGAAAGAGAAAATAGCATGCACCCAAAATACAGAGAAAAACGAAAAAGGAAAGTTCCCTTTAAGGGAAAACTCAAACAGAGAGAGCTGCTTTAAACCCGGTAAAAATCTGGCTGAAAAACTGATAAAAGAAAAACCCGGAGAAAGAGCTTTTAAGGAAATTGTAAAACGTAAGCCGGGAAAAAAATTGGTGGAAAAGTTAGTAGAGAAAAAGCCGGGAAAAGAAATTTTTGAAAAAATAATAGAGAAGCACCCTGGTGAAGAAACATTTAAGAAAACAAAAAAGTTTCTTGATACACTGTTTAACATGCTTAAAGATTAATTATGCTGAGTATATCAGCAGGTTTTCTTACTATAAAATTGGGATTGTACCGTAAAAGATTTTCTTCTGTGTTAAACCCCCATGTAACAGCCACAGAAACCACTCCCGCTTTTTTTGCCGCCACAACATCCCTTCCTTCATCTCCCACATAGTAAACCTGATCAAATCTCTCTTTTAAAGTTTTTAAAATCCTCCACTTTCGCGATAGAAAAGGAGAAGTTTTAACAAAAGAGAATATCTGATAAATTCCTTCTCTCTCAAGAACCGTTCTTATAAAGGAAAAAGAGTTTGTAGAAACTATACCAAGGGAATAACCTTTCTCTCTGAGTTTAAAAAGAATCTCTTTTACATCCGGTAAAACAGTAAAGCTACCTCCCTTTTTACTTTGATTTATCAAAAATCTTAAAGTCAAAATAAGCGGAAAAACTTTGTAGGATGCTATACGGTATTCTTTAATAAATTCGGAGAAGGAGTATTCTCTTAATATATTTCTATTCTCTATTCTGGAAATCCTGAAAAATGGAGCAAGCTGATTGTAAGCGTCTATAACCGTATCATAAGTATCCACCATAGTTCCATCAAAATCAAATACTACCGCTATCAATTCAACATTCCGCCAACAACTTTTAAAATGGAAAAGGCTACTTCTCTTTTAGTTCCAGAAAAGCGTTTTTCAAAATCTTCTCCAATAACAATACAGGAGGTCTTATCACTTCCGAAAACCCCCTTTTTAACGTCATTTGCAACAATAAAGTCAAGATTTTTTTCCATAAGTTTTTTTCTCGCGTTTTCAACAATGTTTTCCGTTTCTGCTGCAAAACCGACAACCGTTTTCACTTTTTTAGAAGCAGAAACCTCTGCAAGAATATCCGGAGTTCTTTTTAGTTTTAAAATAAACTCGCCACAATTTTTCTTTATTTTATTTTCTGCTTTCTGGACAGGAGTAAAATCTCCAACCGCCGCAGCAGATATAAAAATATCTGTTCCTTCAAGGTTTTTTAAAACAGCCCTTCTCATCTCATCAACAGTTTCAACTTCAATAAAATTTCTTAGATTATAAGGAGGTTTCAAACATGTTTTCCCAGATATAAGAACAACATCAGCTCCAGCAGCTACAGCCATCTCGGCAAGTGCATACCCCATTTTTCCAGAAGATGGATTTGATATAAATCTTACCGGGTCTATATATTCTCTTGTTGGACCTGCAGTAATAACAATTTTTTTTCCCTTTAAGAACTTTGGAACAAAATAAGATTCAACAGCCTGAACTATCTTTCCGATATCTGCAAGCCTGCCTTTCCCTTTTACTCCGCAGGCAAGTTCACCTTCATCAGAATCAACAACAAAATATCCTCTCTCTTTCAGAATTTCAATGTTTTTCAAAGTCGCAGGATTGTTGTACATGTTCACATTCATCGCAGGACAGATTATTCCTCTTCCCATAACAAGCGCTGTAGCAGTTACAGGATTATCAGCTATTCCACAGGCTATTTTTGCAATTGTGTTTGCAGTAGCCGGTGCAACTATAAAAAGGTCAACAGTTGAACCTAAAGTGGTATGCCTTATCTCTGGAGAATCTTCAGAAACCACATTTTTGTAAACTTCATGTCCAGAAAGAGTTTTAAGAGCAATTTCAGGAACAAATTTTAAGCCGGCCTCGGTAACGGCAGTAAAAACATCAGCTCCCCTTCTCTGCAACTCTCTTAAAAGCTCTATGCTTTTATAAGCAGCGATGCTTCCTGTTATACCAAGGAGTATCTTTTTTCCATCAAGTGTTTTTTCCACGACAGCCTACTCCTTTTATCAGCGGTTTAATATCTATCTCCTGCCCAAGATATAAACTAAAACCAAAGCTTGTAGTATAGCTTGTAATGACAGCAGCAGTCATAGGAATAACAACATCAGCATTACTCATTTCGGTAATCATAACTATCGCCGCAAGAGGTGTTTTCGCTCCTGCTGCAAGAGCCGCTCCCATCCCTGCAAGAGAAAACATAACTATCTGGTCAGGAAAGATATGGCCGAACATATTACCCATAGCAGCACCTATTATCAAATTTGGAAGAACAAGTCCCCCTGGAATGCCAAATCCTAAAGTTAAACTTGTAATAACCATAACTCCAACAATTATTGCAACATCTATCCAGATAGGAATGGGAATCTGGGCAATATGAGAAACTATCCTCATATCCGCAGGTGCTGATAAAATCTCAGTATCATGAATGGCTAAATAAAGAAGAAAAAGCACAGGCAGAGAAATTATAGTGCCTACTAAAGGCCTCTTTAAAGGTTCAAAAAACTGAGAAACACAACAACCTGTATGAAAAAGAAAAGTGTAAATATAAATAACAAAAGAGATGGCAAGTCCCATAATAACAAGATATGGAATGCTATCAAGCGTCCACACAGGTCTCTTTGTAAGGTAGATAAAAGCACTTTCTCCTCTAAAAAATGTAAAAGTAAGATAACTTGTAATTGAAGCAATAATCATCGGAACAAACGGAGAATAATCAAAATCGTACATATTCTCAAGTTCCATAGCAAAAATGGAACTTCCAAGAGGTGCTTTAAGCAGTGCACCGGTAAATGCACCTCCTCCGATAAGACCTAAAATATTTTTAAACTTTTTACTAAAACCATAAGCTTTCCCAAGCCATTCACCTATAGCCACACCTATAAAAAAGGAAGGCCCTTCCCTTCCTGCGATAAAACCTCCTGCCAGCACTAAAGTGGATGATATAAACTTTAAAAAAATCAACCTTGCAGGAAGAAAATATTTGGTTTTAAGATGCACTATAGCATAGCCTATCCCAGGACCACCAACCACAGGGTCTATCAAAAGAGTATAACCAACAACAAGAGCAATTAAAACAGGATAGATAAAAAAGAGAATCTCATGAAACGACAAAAGTTTATTAATTTCAACAATTAAAAGATCCATGAACGCAGCTATGGAACCTGTAACTATCCCAACGGTAAAAGCATACGGAATCCATCTCCCGAGAAAATACGAGATTGATAAAAGATCAAATCTCAGCTTTAAATTAACCTTTGCACAACCTTTTAGATATTCCCATACAAGATTTATCTTTTCTCTGTTAAACAATAATTTCTCCATAAAAAATTAAAACCTGAAAAACTCTCTAACTCTGCCAAAAAGTTTCTCCGCAAGTTCAAGAAGACGCCTGATTCTTTCTTCTGTAGGTGGATGAGTGGAAAACAGAGCAGCCAGACCTTCACCTTTAAAGGGATTCACAATAAACATGTGAGAAGTTACAGGTTTTACTTCAGCTTCAACAACTCCAGGAGGAAGCCCTTTAGCATAAAGCTCAAGTTTTTTTAAAGCACTTGCAAGAGCTTCAGGTTTTTGTGATATTATACCGCCCACTTCATCAGCCTTATACTCTCTTGAACGGGAAATAGCCAATCTGATAAGAGTCGCTGCTATAGGAGCAAGTATCACCATCAGAATTAGCCCTACGGTCTCAGCCAGGCCATTATCTTCATCATCTCTTCTTCCAAAACCAAAAAACATCATCCATCTTGCCATATCAGCAAGCATAACTATTGCACTTGCCATAGTGGCTGCTACAGCCGAGATAAGAGTGTCTCTGTTTTTAATGTGAGCTATCTCGTGGGCTAAAACTCCCTCAAGCTCATCTCTGTTTAAAATCTCCATAATTTTGGTGGTAACGCATACAACTCCGTGAGCAGGATCTCTTCCGGTGGCAAACGCGTTTGGAACATCCATAGGTACTATGGCAACCTTTGGCTTTGGAATTTCGGCGGCTTTTGAAAGTTTTTCTACAATTTCGTGAAGTTCAGGGGCATCATCAGGAGAAACTTCTCTGGCACCATACATAGAGAGCACTATTTTGTCTGAGAAAAACCAGCTTGCAAAGTTCATTGCAGAAGCTAAGAAAAATGCAAATATCATTCCGGTGGTGCCACCCACCAGTTTGCCGAATGCAAGAAGAATACCTGATAAAAGACCTAAGAGGAGAACTGTTTTAATTGTATTTCCCATAAACACCTCTCTTTAAATTCTACCAAGCTTTTTTAAAATTTCCCGCTTTCTTATCCTATAAAATATAGGCCTTCCGTGGGGGCAAACATTCTTCTCTTTACAGGAAAGATAAAGATTTATCAACTTTTGAACATCATCTATTGAAACAAAAGTTGTGCCACCCTTTATAGCCCTTTTACAGGCAACAGAAGCAATAGATTCAGGAGACTCTCCATTCAACAGCTTGTAAACATCTTCAACAGTTAAGATAGAAGGGATTGAAACAACTTTATAAAAATTTTTCTCTTTTACAACCTCTACTCCGAATCTTCCCAAAGTGACAACTTTCTGGTAATCCTCTATTCTTTCTCCAATTTCAACATTTACTCTATCAACTTCTCCTTTAAACAGCTTTTCAAGCAGAAGTTCATAGTTAACCCTTTCATGAAGAAGGTGCTTATCAAAAAAATAGTAATACTCTCCATCTTCACATATAACAACGGTATCATCACTACCTATTATGTTTAACCTGCTTTGATAAAAAGCCTCTTCCGTCTCTTTTAATAACCTTCGGGTAGCAAACGAAGGAAACTTATACAAAGACGTATCCACTTTTTTTTCAATTTCATCAAGAATATTTCTAATGTTTTTTAAAATTACTCTATCCTTTAATGGAGATAGGTTTACATCAACAGACGAAGGAGGAACATCTATAAACAAAACATACTCATCAATCATCAACTTTTTTAAAAGTTCCGAAATCTCTTTAACAATCACAGGCCTTCTGTTAACAAAAATCTTCCTGACCTTTCCGCTTTTCCCTTCAAATGAAGTTTTAAAAAAACCGATGAAGAATCTACCTTCAGCAACTTTAAAATTGGTAATTCCGACCATCTTCACTCTCTCAACCAGAGAAGAAGGATAGAATACCCTATCTCCTACTTTAAAAAAAATAGACTCGTTTGCCAACGCATAATCCATAATAACAGCTTTCATCTTTGTTTTCTCTGCTTTTGAAATCTCCCGTTTTCTGATAGGAGCATTAAAATAAAGATTTGAAACAGATACAGCCGTACCCCCTGAAAATGTTATCGGTTTATAATCAACAATTTCTCCTCCTCTGACAAAAATCTCTCCCCCAATATCTTCATTAAAATATCTGCTTTTTATTCTTAATTCGGAAAACAGAGAAATAGCGTGCAGCGCTTCTCCTCTAAATCCGTAGGTTTTAAGTCTGTTGAAGTCGTCAATGGAAAAAATTTTACTGGTAGCAAACCTTTCAACAGAGAGAGGAAGGTCTTCTAAAGGAATTCCCTCACCGTCATCAACCACTTTAAACTCAAAAGGAGAAACAATATCAACAACTATTTTAGAAGCATTGGCATCTATGCTGTTTTCTATAAGCTCTTTCAAAACGGCAGAGGGAGAAACAGCTATCTGTCCAGCCGCTATTTTTGAAATTATACTTTCATCAAGCCGATGTATCATAGTTTCCTGACAGCTTTTTCCTCTCCTGCTCGGCAAGGAAGTTCGCTATATCCACTCTTGTAATCATACCAACAAGATTTTTACTTTCAAAATCTTCAACAACAGGAGCTCTTCCAACACCGTTTGTTATAAAGGTGTTTAAAACCTCAAGTATTGTCATATCAGGCAGGACACAAACAGGATTTTCTGTCATAATATGCTTAACCTCAACCTTATCCCTGTCAGGAATAGGTACTTTCATTATGTCCCTTCCTGTAACCATACCGATAACCCTGCCATTTTCAACAACAGGGATTCCTGAAATAGTATATTGAGCCATTAACCTTTCAGCCTTTATAACCGGATCATCAGGAGAAAGAGTTATAACATTCTTTGTCATAATATCAGCAACTTTAAATGTTCTAAGTAGGGCTCCTTTAAGCTCGTCCATGTGAGCTGGAGAATCAATTCTGCTTGGAACCTGAGCGGGGAACATACTTATATCGGTTGTTAAAAGATACGCAACAGAAACAGATATAAGGGCAGGCACAAGAAGGTCATAACCTCCTGTTATCTCTACAACGAGAATAAGTGTTGATAGAGGAATATTTGCCGCTGCAGCAAGGGTAGCAATCATTCCAACGATTACAAGAGAAGCTATATCAAGCTCCGAAGGAGGCATAATACTTAAAAAGTGGGCAATATGATAAAAGGAAGCTCCTGTTAATCCACCAATTACAAGACAGGGACCAAATATACCACCAGAACCACCGGAACCAAGGGTAAGAGAGAGCCCTAAAATAACCATAAAAACACCTAATATTATATGGATGGGAGTTAAGTAATGGAAATTACCGAGCATTATAAGCTGTATCCAACCGTAAGCACTTCCTATTGCAAGGGGATTAAGCATACCTAAAATGCCTGTAAAAAATCCGCCTATTGCAGGTTTTAAAGCAGGGTGAAGTTCAAGATTAATGAAAAGGTGGTGAATCTTAAAAAAGGTATAAACCAACAAACGGGCAACGAAAGCTGCAAGAACACCCATTACAAAATAGGTTATGAAAAGTGGAAGAGATAAACCCTCAAAAGGTTTGGTGGGAACCTTGAACATGTGTTCAAAACCCAGGAAAATCCCAACAATAATGTAAGAAGTAACAGAAGCTATAAATCCCGGAATTAACGCTTCAACTTCAAAATCTCTTCTGTAAAAAAGTTCACCTGAAAGGAGTGCACCTGCAAGAGGAGCTTTAAAAACTCCAGCAATTCCAGCCCCAAGGCCGACGGCAAGGGCAATGTTTCTATCATGCTCATCAAGCTTAAACAGTTTACCCACAAAAGAGCCAACACTACCGCCTATCAATGCACTTGGACCTTCCATTCCGGAAACGCCGCCTGAACCTATGGTTATTGAAGAAGTGATAAGTTTAAAAACGGCAGACTTCAGGCCCAGGGGTAATCTGAAATGGAACGCTTTAATTGCCATCTCAGTACCTTCGCCGCGGGCTTCCGGGACAAGATAGGTGATTATGCCCACTATCAGTCCGCCCAGAGCAACGCAAAAAGGTAAAAGAAAAGGTCTTTCCATAATAAAGTGAAAAACAACATGACCTCCAGCTTCACCTGCCGGTAGTGGAGGATAGTATCCCACTATTTTTCCAAGGAAAATTTCATAGGAGAATTCAACAGCCTTTATAAATACGATTATGAAAAGACCACATAAGACTCCTATTACTCCGGGAACGAAAAGGTCTTGAAAGTTTTCATGGTAGGAAATCGTAAAACGCTTTTTCAACCCTCCAAATTGGATCAATTCTTTTCCTCCTTGGAACTAACCCCATATAAAAAATCGCTCCCGCTATAAGCATAATAATTATATAACCAAACACGAAAATTACAAAAATAGCCAATCTAATTTTAGAGTATTCAATAACTTCTGCATTTAAAGTAAAAGGAGATCTGTTCTACAGTCTTAAATCCTCTTTTTGTTGAAGTTTAAATATTGACAGTTAGTTTCATAAAATATAAATTATTATTGTAGATAATTTGATAGTAATATGGAGGATTTAGATGAATCTTACGGAACTGAGGGAATTGCAGGCACTTAATACACTTGTGTTTGAAACACTTGGGCAACCTGAAAAAGAAAGGGAGTTTAAGTTTAAATCTCTTAAAAGATGGGGGCTTGATTTAATTTTAGGAAAGAAAGGTGGGGAGGAAACGTTTTTTGTTTCCGAGTACGGGAAAAGAAAAGTGGGGGATACGTATGAAGAAGAGGGGGTAAAGTACGAAGTTAATGAAGTTCTGGAGGCTCTTCCAAAGAACAAAAAGTTATTTGCCCATATAGAGATGGAAAACGGAACAGCATATATAGTTGGCGAGTTGAGGGAAGGAGACAAAAACATTGAAATACTTAGACTTCCAGCTGCATCAATGCTTCTTGCATACTTCAAAAAGCACCGTCTTCACCACCTTATAGAAGCTTTACGAAACGTAGGAACAGCTACAGAACTTGTGAAACAGAGAGGGCAGGAAGGAAAGCCCTATCCGTTTGAAAAACTTCCAAACGTTGCAAGAAGATTTTTGAGAGAAGCTAAAAAAGTGGAGAAGGAAGCTGGTTTTGGCAGAGTGGCACTTGCATATTTTGGAGAAAACAAAGATGGAGATCCAAGATTCAGGGTATCCTGGCTACTTCCAACAATAGCTTTATTTGAAATAGATATAGCAGAAAAAGCTGACAAACTTCTTGCAGCTTTTAAATAGGAGTAAAAATGGAACTTTTAACATGGACTCCTATACTGTTTGCAAAGAAGGAGTTTCCAAGGGATGAGAGCGGGAAACCGTTTCTCCCCGGAAATGTTATAAAGGAAGGGATAATAAGTGCTTTCATTTACTACTACATAAAAAAAGACAGGGATATAGAAAGCAGAGTGAAGCTTTATCTGTTGAAGCAACATCTAAACCCTGATGAAGTGGTGAGAAGGATTAAAGAGATTATCTCTGATAAGTATCCTGAAATTCTAAACTTTGAAGTGATAGAAAGGATAGATCTTTCAAGTGGAGAGATATATACGACAACAGCAGAAGTTTTCCATCTAAAAAATTGGAAAGAGATAGAAACTTTTAAAGTGGAAGTGTTTAAAGGAAAGATAGAGCTTCCTCTGAAAATAAAGATACTTGAGAAACTTAAAGCTGCGGGGCACTCATTTTGTGAAGCTCTCGCAAGGATGGAAATGAGAATGCTTGGAGAACATCCCATTGTTGAGACATTCTACAAACCTCTGCTAAATGATATGAA
The DNA here is from genome assembly GCF_900188395.1 of Desulfurobacterium atlanticum. Classification (NCBI taxonomy): domain Bacteria; kingdom Pseudomonadati; phylum Aquificota; class Aquificia; order Desulfurobacteriales; family Desulfurobacteriaceae; genus Desulfurobacterium; species Desulfurobacterium atlanticum. The sequence continues at coordinate 186,869 of NZ_FZOB01000002.1, forward strand.
AAGGTGGGAGATTCCCCTTAGACTTGGGATGTGGACTGATACAAAATTTAGGGGTAATTTGCTCTTTTTCTGGAGAATCAAAGAGGTCAGGAATAGAATTTTTGAAGAGCTGAAAATAGACATAAGACCAACAAAGGTTATTTACTTACCAAGAGAAAAAGCCACAGCAGGGTGGTGTGAGATAAAAATTTAAAAACCTGTTAGAGGGAGGTGAGTCATGGCTGTGAAGAAGAACGACAAAGGGATGACAGATCTTACAAGACAGCTCAGAAGCCTCATTGCACAGATTGAGGCGTTGAGGGTGGAAATTTCTCAGCTGGACACCCTTGTATCTGAGTACAGAAGCACCATTACAACGCTAAAAAACCTTAAAGAGCTTGGAGCCGAGAAAGAGGTTCTTCTGCCTGTAGGAAGGATAGCTCAGGTAGGGGCTAAACTTGAAGATGTGGATAAGGTAGTGATAAGTATTGGGAGCGGTATATCTGTAGAACTTCCATTTGATGAAGCTGTTGAACAGATAGAAAAGGAGATTATAGCTGTTCTTGCTCTGAGAGAAGCACTGGAAAAAGCTATGGTTGAGCTTTACGGTAAGGTTGAAGAGCTGTCTCAAAAAATAAGAGAACACGGACAGGCAGAAGCTGGAGGCAAAGAAGATGAAGGAGAAGAAAAATAAAGAAAAGGAAAGGGTGTTAAAATTTCTTGAAAAGTTGCCTCCAGACAGGAAAATTTATTATAGAATCGGAACTGTTATGGTGGAGGTTACAAGGGAGGAAGCGATAAGGCTTTTAGAAAAAGAGGAAAACTAAAAATATTTGTGGCTATATAAAGAGGCTGCTTTTTATAGCAGCCTCTTTTGTTTTTCTGGTAGAGTATTTTTGCAAAATTTTAGTTTTTGGAGTTTCTTTAATGGAAAGAAACATAAAAATAACTCTTGAGTATGATGGAACAAACTATATGGGCTGGCAGATTCAGAAGCACGGAAAAACAATACAGGGAACTGTTAAAGAGGTTATTGAAAAGATAGTTAATCATAAGATAAATCTTGTAGGTGCAAGTAGAACAGATGCTGGAGTTCATGCTTTTGGACAGGTTGCAAATTTTAAAACAACAAAAGAAATGCCTATTGAAAGGCTTAAAAGAGCAATTAATGGTCTTTTGCCGCCAGACATAAAAGTTGTGAAAACAGAAGAAGTTTCTCTTTCTTTCCATTCAAGACTTGATTCCAGGGGTAAAACGTATGTTTACCGGATTTTTAATAGAGATGTTCCATCTCCTTTTGAATATAAAAAGGCATGGTTTATCTCTCACGAAATCAAAGAAGCAGAACTACAGAAAGTGTTAAACCATTTTATAGGAACACACGACTTTACCACTTTTTCAAAACTATCATCAGATGAGAAGAAAAATCCGATTAGAACCATAGATAGGATAGATGTGAAAAGGGTTAATCACACAATAACGATAACTATAACAGGCCGTTCCTTTCTAAGACACATGATAAGAGTGATAGTTGCAACAGCAGTTGAATCGCTAAAAGGAAAAATAGATAGAGACTCCATCCCCGAACTTTTTAAAAAGCGAGACAGAAAGTTTGCCCCTTTCCTTGCGCCTCCTGAGGGATTATACTTAATGAAAGTTTATTATAATGATTATCCATTTTAAATAATATCCATATATTAGGAGTCTTATGAGAGTTAAAATATTTATCACAGGGACCGTTCAGGGTGTTGGATTTCGCCCGTTTATATACAACCTTGCAACACATTTGGGACTTAAAGGATACGTTCTTAATGATGTAACAGGAGTAACTATAGAAGCTGAAGGGGAAAAGGAAAAACTGGAACAGCTTATTGTAAGGATAGAAAAAGAGAAACCTCCTATATCAAAAATTTACAGTATGGAGTATAAGTTTCTTGAAGATAAAGGTTATAAAAGCTTTGAGATTAAAAAAAGCAGTGAATCTGGTGAAAAAAGAGCACTTATCCTGCCAGACCTTGCAACGTGTAATGACTGTTTTAACGAACTTGAAAATCCTGAGGATAGAAGATATCTGTATCCTTTTATCAACTGCACAAACTGCGGTCCAAGATTTACAATAATAGAGAAACTTCCCTACGACAGAAAAAACACAACAATGAAAATTTTTAAAATGTGTCCTGAATGTGAACGGGAGTACAACGATCCATCAAACAGAAGATTCCATGCACAGCCAAACGCCTGCCCTGTATGCGGTCCGCATATCACTCTAACAGACAATACCGGTAAAATTATAGCTGAAAAGGAAGAAGCACTAATAAAAACTGTTGAGCTGATAAAAGAGGGGAAAATACTGGCGGTTAAGGGGCTTGGCGGATTTCATCTAATATGCGATGCAACAAATGAAAAAGCGGTAAGAGAATTAAGGATAAGAAAACACAGGGAAGAAAAACCTCTTGCGGTAATGTTTCCCGATATAGATGCGATTAAAAAGGTAGCTGAAGTAAACAAACTTGAAGAGAGAGCTTTACTATCAATAGAAAAACCGATTGTAATTTTAAAAAAGAAAAAAAACTTCAACCTTGCACCTTCAATAGCTCCAGATAACACAACAATAGGTGCATTTCTTCCCTATACGCCGCTTCACCACCTGATTTTAAAATTCCTGAAAAAACCAATAGTTGCAACAAGTGCAAACGTAACAGACGACCCTATCGTAAAAGATAATGATGAAGCGGTAGAAAGACTTGGAGAAATTGCCGATTTTCTTTTAATTCACAACAGACCTATAAAAAGAAGATGTGATGATTCTGTTGTGAGGATAGTTGCACAAAAGCCTGCTCCTATAAGACGCTCAAGGGGATTTGCTCCTCTTCCTGTTAAACTTCCATTTAAACTGAAAAAGCCTGTTCTTGCCCTTGGACCGTTTATGAAGAATACAATTGCCGTTGGAGTGGATGATAAAGTTTTCATCTCTCAGCACATCGGAGACCTTGAAACACCTCTTGCAGTTCAGTTTTTTGAAGAAACCATAAAAGATTTTCTGAATCTATTTGAGATAAACCCTGAAGTAGTTGTATCGGATAAGCATCCGGGTTACTACTCAACAAAGTATGGAGAGAAACACTACAAAGAAAAACTTTTAAAAGTTCAGCACCACTTTGCCCATCTTCTTTCATGCCTTGCAGAAAATGAAGTAGCACCTGAAGAAACAGTCATAGGATTTGCGTTTGATGGAACGGGATATGGAGATGATGGAACTATTTGGGGTGGAGAAGTTTTTATCGTTAACTATAAATCCTACAGGAGAGTTTTCTATTTGAAACCCTTTCCACTTCCCGGAGGAGAGAAAGCTGTGAAAGAACCGTACAGAACAGCATTTTCCCTGTGCTATACATCAAATACCCCTCTACCGGAAAATCTGACCAAACCGCAGGAGATAAAATTTCTGGAAAAAATGGTGGAGAGAAAAATCAATTCACCTTTAACGTCCAGTATGGGAAGACTGTTTGATGGAATTTGCGCAATAGCCGGAATAAGAAGAAAAGTATCATACCACGCACAGGGGGCAATTCTTCTTGAACAGGCAGCACTGAAAAGCGACACAAAAAAATCCTATTCATTTAAAATAGAAGGAAATGTAATAAACTGGGAACCTGCTTTAAAAGAGATTGTTCAGGACATTAAAAAGGGACTTCCTGTAGAAATTATTGCCCGCAAATTTCACAACGCTGTGGCAAATATGATTGTTGATACTGCTCTCCTTTTAAGGAAAACTTATGGAATAAATAGCGTGGCACTGTCAGGTGGAGTGTTTCAAAACGGACTACTTATTGAAACAGTTTTACCAGAACTAAAAGATAAGGGTTTAAAAACATATACTCACCAGATAGTCCCCACAAACGACGGAGGTATATCCCTTGGTCAGGTCATCGCAGGAGGTTTAGCGTGAAGAGATTTGAAGGTGTTACACCGTTTATAGTGATGGATATTGTAAGAGATGCTCAGAAATATGAAGACACCATCCATTTTGAAGTGGGACAGCCGGACCTTCAACCGCCACATCAGGTTTGGGAATTTGCCCAGAAAGCGGTAAAAGAACACAGAACAGAATATACAGAAAGCCTTGGTCTTATCGCTTTAAGGGAAAAGATTGCAGAGTTTTACTACAAAAAATACGGTGTTAATATATCTCCGGGAAGAATTGCAATAACTTCAGGAACTTCAGGTGCATTTCTTGTTGCATACTCAGTGCTTCTTGATTTTAAAGAGAAAATTTTACTTACAGATCCATCCTATCCCTGCTATAAAAATTTTGCAAAGGTACTTGATATTGAACCTGTTTTTGAGCCTATAGACAGTTCTACAAATTATCAGCTAACACCTGGAAAGCTGAAAAAACACAAAAAAATCAAAGCTGTTCACATTTCATCTCCTTCAAATCCGATAGGAAACGTTTACGACAGAGAAAATTTCAAATCCCTTATAGAAACGGCAGAAAATTCAGGCATTTATTTCATTTCAGATGAGATATATCACGGACTGGTATATGACAAAAAGGAACATACAGCTCTTGAGTTTTCAGATAATGCAATAGTTATCAACGGATTTTCAAAATACTTTTGTATGCCGGGATTTCGTCTCGGATGGATTATACTGCCAGAAAAACTTGTAAGAAAAGCTGAAATAGTTCTTCAAAATTTCTTTATCAGTGCACCAACAATAAGCCAATATGCCGCTCTCGGAGCATTTGACTTTGAACATCTAAATAAAACAACTCAAGTCTTCAAAGAAAGAAGAGATTTTCTATTAAAGGAGCTTTCTGAAATATTTGAAATTGATGCAAGACCAGAAGGTGCTTTCTACATATGGGCTAACATCTCAAAATACCACAACGATTCATTTACTTTTGCAAAAGAACTTCTTGAAAACATCCACGTAGCTGTTACACCTGGAGTTGACTTTGGAGAAAACAGAACTAGAGAATATATAAGGTTTGCTTATACAAGAAACATAAAACATCTGAAAGAAGGAGCTGAAAGAATTAAAAATTATCTAAAATAGGGCCGTAAACCCTCGGCCCTATAATTAATACTCTTCACACTTCACTTCAAAATAATTCTTTGGATGATCACATGAAGGACAAACTTCAGGTGGCTCTTCTCCCTCATGAACATAACCGCACTTCATACACGCCCATACAATCTTTTTCTCTTTCTTGAAAATTGTACCGTTCTCTATCTCCTGAAGAAGCTTTTTAAATCTCTCCTCATGATGCTTTTCTGCAACAGCTATCGCTCTTAATCTCTTGGCTATTTCAGGATAACCTTCCTTTTCAGCCACATCTGCAAACTCAGGATACATGGTAGTATATTCGTAATTTTCACCTTCTATTGCAGATTTAAGATTATCAACAGTATTACCTAAAATAGTTGGAACTTCCGTTTCAACCTTTAAAACAGATAGGTCTTCATCACACTTATCTTTAAGAACATTTATAAGTCTCATAAGCCACTTAGCGTGCTCTCTCTCCTGTTCGGCAGTTAAAAGAAACACCTCAGCCACCTTTTCATACCCTTCTTTCTTTGCCACTTTGGCATAAAATGTATATCTGTTCCTTGCCTGACTTTCCCCCACAAACGCTTTTGCAAGATTCTCAATCACCTGCTTCATAGACCCTCCATTTATATAGTTGTTTAACCTTAAATATAAAGTAAAAAAAACAACCTCGCAATTATTTAATTCCAAAATCAACAATTTCACAAAGCTTTTATTCAAGTAAGAAAAAAGACCTATCCGATGAAACTATTTTGTATACTAAACTAATAATGAAACACGCAAAGAGAAAGATTTCATTGAAGTAAGCATTTAAAAATATAAGCGGGCAAAAGCCCGCTGGAAATTATTATTCTTTTTCTTCCTCCGCTTCTACAGTAATACCAAGTTCCTGAAGCTGTTCCTCTCTTACAGTATCTGGAGCTCCTGTTAAAAGACACTGTCCCCTTTGAGTTTTTGGAAATGCTATAACCTCTCTAATAGAATCCTCTTTGCAAAGTATAGAGCAAATCCTGTCAAGACCAAATGCCATTCCTCCGTGAGGAGGAGCTCCATATTTTAACGCTTCAATCAAAAACCCAAATCTATCTCTTGCTTCCTCTTCGGAAAGACCTATCACTTTAAAAATCTTTTCCTGAATATCACTTCTGTGAATACGGATACTGCCACCGCCTATCTCAACCCCGTTAAGCACCATATCATAAGCTCTTGCCTTTACACTTCCCGGGTCTGTCTCAAGCTTCTCAATATCTTCCTCTTTCGGGCTTGTAAATGGATGGTGAAGAGCTTCCCACCTGTTTTCATCTTCATTCCACTCAAACATAGGAAAATCGGTAATCCATAGAAGATTCACTTTATTTTCATCTATAAGCCCTGCCATTTTCCCAAGTTTCAACCTTAAATTTGAAAGGGCATGATTAACAACATCCTTCTTATCAGCAACAAAAAACAGAATATCCCCGGTTTCTGCTTCAAATCTTTCAAGAATTTTGTTAATCTCCCCTTCAGAGAAAAACTTAACTATAGGAGATTGAAGCCCATCAGGATTCACTTTTATCCATGCAAGTCCTTTTGCCCCGTATATACCTACAAACTTTGTAAGCTCATCAATCTCCTTACGGGAAAGGGAAGCTCCACCTTTAAAGTTTATTCCTTTTACAATTCCGCCACCTTCTGCAACCATCCTGAAAACTTTAAAATTACATTCAGCAGCTATATCGGTAATATTTTTAAGCTCAAGGCCAAATCTTGTATCAGGTCTATCGGTTCCAAATCTTTCCATAGCTTCATCGTAAGTCATTACAGGCAAAGGAATTTCCACATCTATATCAAGAAGTTCCCTATAGATTCGCTTTATAAGTCTTTCTGCAAAAGACATTACATCTTTCTCTTTTACAAAAGACATCTCAAAGTCTATCTGGGTAAATTCCGGCTGTCTGTCAGCCCTTAAATCTTCATCTCTGAAACACTTAACTATCTGGAAGTATTTATCAAATCCTGAAACCATCAAAATCTGTTTAAAAAGCTGAGGAGATTGAGGCAGTGCATAGAATTTTCCCTGATGCATTCTACTTGGAACAAGAAAATCCCTTGCGCCTTCAGGAGTGCTTTTTGTTAAAAACGGTGTTTCTATCTCTATAAAACCTTCCTCATCAAAAGTTTTTCTTACAACCTGATAAAGGCGATGTCTGAAAATAATGTTTTCCTGCATCTTTTTTCTTCTTAAATCAAGGAAACGGTATCTAAGACGAACATCCTCACCTGCTTTAACATCATCATCAACAGGGAAAGGTAACGGCTCACTACGATTTAAAATCTTAAGTTCATCAACATAAACCTCAACTTCTCCGGTTGAAATTTTTGGATTTTCTGTTCCTTCCGGCCTTTTTCTTACTTCTCCCTTTACTGCAAGAACAAACTCATCCCTTATCTTTTTTGCTCTCTCTGTTAACTCCTGACTTATCTCCGGGCTTACAACTATCTGAATTTTCCCGGTTCTATCTCTTAAATCTATAAAAACCACTCCTCCGTGGTCTCTTGTAGAATCAACCCATCCTGCAAGAGACACTCTCTCTCCAACATTTTCTTTTCTCAATTCACCACAGTAATGTGTTCTTTCAAAATCACCAAAATGGTCAAGCATCTTTCCTCTCCACAGTTTAAAATTGCAGCCTAATTATCCTAAATGAAGATTTCAATAGCAACAGTTAAATATGGTCTTAAACTTTCCGTAATTTCAAAAGTATTGAGATTCTTAACCAATACTCAAAGTGACTACACTTTTACTATTCCGAGAACAAAGCCCGAAAAATTTCTCAAAGTTTAAAGCCGTCTTTCAGACATTCTCACAATTAAACATAAGAAACCATTACCCGTTCATAAATATCGTAAACTGTATCAACATCACAAAGTTTCGGTCCCTCTTTCATAACAGTAGCAGTTCCGCAGGCAACTGCAAATGCAAGAGATTCTTCAAGAGACCAGCCTTTGTCAAGAGAAAAGATAAAACCTCCAACAACAGAATCCCCTGCACCAACGGTATTTACAACTTTAACTTCCGGGGGAACTGCTCTTATAACCTTATCAGCAGTAACAGCAACAGCCCCATACCTTCCAAGAGAGCTTACAACAACGGAAACTCCCATGGAAACAACTTCCTTACAGGCTTTAACTATATCATTAAAATCAAATAAAGGTCGTCCCACAAGGCGCTCAAGCTCGTGCTTGTTGGGTTTTATAGCAAAGGGAGAAGCCTTCACCGCATTTTTCAAAAGCATACCGTCAGCATCAACAAGAACTTCACACCCTTTCATCTTAAAATGCTCAATAATATCTTTGTAAAACGTATCAGGTAAACCTGGAGGAACACTTCCACCAAGTATAAGAAACTGAGGCGAATAACTACATATAAGCTCTTTCAGTTCTCTTACTTCCTCATCTGAAAGAACCGGTCCTTTACACGCTATTAAAACATGAGAACCTTTACCTTTCTGCTCAAGAATTGTATTAACCCTTGTTTCCTCTTTAATACCAACAGCTTTAAAATCAACCCTCTCTTTCTCAAGTCCTTTTCTAACACATTCTCCTATACAACCGCCAAGAACCGTTATAAGATTTGGAGAAGCACCGAGCCTGCTTATAACCCTTGCAGCATTTAAACCTTTACCGCCAGGTGAGAGGAAAGGATTCTCCACTCTGTTTGTATCATCCTCTTTTAAAACGGAAGTGTAATAGTAAACATCAAGGCACGGATTTGGACATACAGAAACTATCATCAATTCCCCCTTAAGAAATTTCGGTGCCTACACCTTCTTTCGTAAATATTTCAAGCAAAACCGCATGTTTCACTCTTCCGTCTATGATATGGGCTTTTTTAACACCGCCACCAAGAGCAATCTGACACGCTTTCACTTTTGGAATCATTCCTCCTGAAATTGTGCCATCTTCTATTAACTGTGGAATATCGTCTTTTGACAGAACAGACATTAAATCACCATTTTTATCCTTTATTCCTTCTATATCTGTAAGCATTATCAATTTTTCAGCTTTTAAAGCTGCCGCCACCTCTCCTGCAACGATATCAGCGTTTATGTTGTAAGCTTCATAATCTTTACCAACCCCAACTGGAGCTATAACCGGAATAAATTTTGATTCAAGAAGTTTAAACACAATTGCAGGATTTACCTTTTCAACTTCACCAACAAATCCAAGGTCTATAATTTCTGTCGCCTTAACCTCTGAAAGATACTTTTTATAATCTATTTTCCTTGCTTCTATAAGATTTCCGTCTTTCCCTGACAGGCCAACAGCATTACCACCATGAGAATTTATAAGTTTGACTATCTCTTTGTTCACTTTACCAACCAAAACCATCTCAACAATATTCATCGTTTCTTTATCTGTTACCCTCATACCACCGATAAATCGGGTTTTAATATCAAGTTTCTTTAAAAACTCTCCTATCTGAGGGCCACCTCCATGAACGATTACAGGGTTAATACCGATATATTTGAGTAAAACAACATCTTCAGCGAAACTTCTTTTTAGCTCATCATCCACCATTGCATTTCCACCATACTTTATAACAACAGTTTTGCCGTAGAATCTTTTAATGTACGGAAGAGCTTCAAGAAGAACAGAAGCTTTCTCTATCAACCTTTCCAATCTTCAACCTCCCTTATAAGTTCATCTGTTGTAAAAGGTATCACATCAGATATTTTCCCGCCTTTTATGGCCATTAAAAGTCTATCAAATCCAAGAGCAACTCCTTCACAATCTGGAAGCGGTTTATTTTTTAGAAGCTTTAAAAACCCTTTATCAACTGCTCTTTTTCCCTTTTTATCAAACTTCTCAAGGTAATCTTTATATCCAACAAGCTCTGTATAGCCGTTTGCTATCTCAATACCTTTTATGTAAAGCTCAAATCTCTCAGCCTTCCTATCTTTTACTTTTGCCATGGCAGAAAACTTCTCTGGGAAATCGTAAAGAAATAGTGGTTTTTTTATCTGTGATAACGCAGGTTCAATTTTATCAACAAGAAGGAAAAAGAAAGCATCTTCGTAAACTTCTCTGCCAGCAACTTTTTTCACTTCCTCCTCATCTAAAACATCTTTCACATCGGCAAACTCCCTGAACACTTCATCAACTGTAAGTTTTAAAAAACTACCTGTTAGGTCAACATCAATCTTAAAACCAAGAGTTTCAGCTTTACTAAAACAGTGCTTTACCATCCTTTCAGTTTCATCCATACCACAGGTATAATCTTTGCCCGCTCTATACCACTCAACCATCGTAAATTCAAGATTGTGAGAATCTCCTATCTCCTGATTTCTGAAAACACGGGCAATTTGAAATATCCTATCAAAGCCATACCATATAAGTCTTTTCATGAAAAACTCTGGAGATGTATGAAGAAAAAATAGAAACTCTTTTCCTTTAAAATCGGAAAAAAGAACCTTAACATTTTCAACATTATCGTCAGGATTTTCATAAGGAACAATAAAAGGTGTATCAACCTCTATAAATCCTTCCTCCTTAAAAAAAGAACGAATCTCGGAAAGAAGAGCATCTCTTAAAACAAAAACTCCTTTATCTATCAAGACAAACCTCCTTTAAAACGGTATAAACAGATACAGGGACATACCCTGTAAACTCTACATTCACATTAAAGCAAGGAATATCAAAAACGTGACAACCGCAGTGAATATTGAAACTGTTTCTGTGAACATGACCGTGGATAAGCAGGTCGCAGTTGGAAAATTTGAACAACTCTCTTACTCTGCCAATCAAATTGAGATAGCGTTTCTTCTTCCTTAAATCAAGAGCTGGAAAATGAGAAAGAAAAAATCTTCTCCCTTCCACTTCAATTATTTTATAAAGCGGATAAATCCTATCAAAATAACCGAGAAGCTTATCTTTAAGTTTAAAATCGTGATTTCCAAGAATTAGAATCTTTCTACACGGTAGAGATTCCCAGCGTTTTAGAAATCCTTTCTCATCATTAAGCGTCCAGGTGAAATCACCAAGATGGAAAAGTATATCTCCTGCTTTAATCTCCTTTTCAAGATTTTCAAGAATTCTATTTTCAAAACCTTCAAATCTGAAAGCACTTAAATTGACTATATTGGAGTGGTAAAAATGGGTATCTGAAATAAAGTAAAGCACACAACCTCCGCTTTGTTAAAATTACATCCTAAAATTAAACCAGGGTAGAAAACAATGGAACAGCAGTTTCTAAAAAACAGATGGAACAATTTAAGTGAAATAATCCCCGAAAACGTTGAGAATTTTATCTCAATCTATAACAAAAGAGAACCTCTGTTGATTGAGATAGAAGAGTTTGCAAAAAAAGAGAAAGTTCCCATCCTGCTTCCATCCTCAGCAAACCTTCTTAAACTGCTGTGCAAACTAAAACAACCCCGTACTATACTTGAAATAGGAACAGGCATCGGATACAGCACTTTATCAATTCTTTACGCTTTAAATGGAAATTGTGAACTGATTTCTGTTGATTTTAACAGAGATAGAATAGAAATTGCATCAAGCTTCATAAAAAAGAGCGGTTTTAAAGCAACTTTAATACATAATGATGCTTTCAATGCATTAAGAGATTTCCTTGCGGAAGGGAAAACATTTGATTTTATATTTATAGACTCAATGAAATCGGAGTATCCATTTTTCAATTATAAAATTCAAGCTCTTCTAAAAGAAAACGGAATGGCGGTTTTTGACAACGTGCTTTTCAGGGGATATGTGTGTGGCGTTCATCCAGAAAGATATAAAAGAGCTGTTTTTCTTCTTAAAAAATTCCTCAAAGATGTTAAAACCTATCCAAACTTTGAAAATTCAATCATACCGGTGGGAGATGGACTTCTAATAACTGAAAGAAAAAATTAATACATGGCAACTTTATCAAGAGAATGTAAATATTCTTTAATCCCTTCAGCTATTCCCCTTGCAATTTTCCACTGATAACTGCTTTTCACAAGATTTTTTCTGTCTTTTTTGTTTGTCATAAAGCCTGTTTCAATCAGAACGGCAGGCCTTCCAGGAGTCTTAATAACAAGAATATTTCTCTTCATATCTCTTATGCCTTTAACTATACTCTCATTAGTATTAGCCTTAAGCTTCTTAACAATAGCTTCGGCAAGCCGTCTGCTCTCAACAAAAGTAACAGTACTTGATAAGGAAACTATAACAGGCGTTATACTCCAGCACATAGTATCTGAGCAGATTTTCACATTTTTTGCTATCTCCTCAGCGGTATCGGTAGCCTTTGCAAAAAGAGTCGGAGAAGCTTTGAAAACTGTAACTCCATTCCAGTTAGGATGATTTGGCATTGAGTCAGCATGGATACTTACAAAAGCATCAGCGCAGGATTTAGCTGCAATCTCAGCCCTTTTTAAAAGGGGAACAAAAACATCTCTATCTCTTGTCATAATCACGGTAATACGCGGGTCTTTCTCAAGAAGTTTTTTTACCTTTTTAGCTATCGCAAGGGTGATTGTTTTCTCTTTGTATTTTGGATGTCTCCAGTGAATAGGCCATATTGCACCGGGATCTTTTCCACCATGCCCAGGGTCAAGAACAACGATTCTTTTCCCAAACTCTGTTTTAAGCTTTAACGGAACAAAATCAGGTAGCACGTCAATAACAAGACGAAACGGCTTATTTTTTCTGGCTTTCAAAGCAAAAATTTTGTAAGAACGAGGAGAATAAAGCTTTATTCTTATCTTTGTTTTTGTTCTGGTCAATGGAATTATCTCAACATATTTTGCAAATCTACTTTTAAGATAAATTTTCTTTCTATTTGCTCTTAAACCTTTAACGATAAAGACAAGGTAATTATGCTTCATATAGTTGGAGATATACTTTTTATAAACCTTCCCGCTTAAATCAAGAACTATCCTTGTCCTTTTTGGGGAGGATGAATATCTAACTCTTTTAACGTAAGGAATATACCTTTTTGCAAAAGAAAATTCCATAGAAGAAAGGGAGAATAGGCCTCCAATACCTAAAACTTTAAGAAACTGCCTTCTGCTAAACATAACTGACCTTCTCCCCTCTAAACTCAATTATAAAACTATTATATACTCAACGGAAAGTTTAACATTTCTTCCCAAAAAGAACCATCCTTCTTAAAAGCTGAAGGGCAAGGGCAGGGTCACAGCCTTTTCCGCACACAGCAGAGCAACTTCCGGCAAAATGGCATCTGAAAACTCCCTCAGGAGAAGCAACCACTTCCATTCTTTCATAATACCCTTCATCTCTGTTATCAACAATATACCTGAAAGCCTGAGCAAGTGCTTGAGGCCCCATAAACCCCTTTACTCCTTTAGAAAGGTCAGGTGTTCCCATACACACACTGTAGCAACTACCACACTTAATACAGTAAGCAAACTGAATATAACGTGCAAGTTGCTCTGGAGTTTGCTTAAGTTCTTTATCAGGTTCTATCGAGTAAATATCTTCATGTTTATTTATAAGGTAAGGTTTTACCATCTCATGTTTTCTAAAAAACGGCTCAAGGTCAACAACAAGGTCTTTAATAACAGGGTATTTAGAAAGAGGTTCAAGTCTAACAGTATTCCCTTCAAGCTGAGCTATTTTTGTAATACATGCAAGTTTTGGAATGCCATTAACCCTAACAGCACAGGAACCGCAGATAGCCATTCTGCATGAATGCCTGTATGAAAGGGAAGAATCAATATTTTCTTTTATATAGTTAAGTGCATCAAGTATAGTAACAACACTTGCTATTTTTGGAACCTTAAAAGTCTGTTCGTAAGGCTTTTTATCCTTTGCAGGGTCAAACCTTTTAATTATAAATGTATATTCTGCCATTCTTAAAACTCCCGTCTTAAATAACCTTGTGTTTTGCAGCTATTAAAATTACAGATAAAAAGGCACCTATAACAACAAAAAGATAATCAACAGCTTTACTGTATCCCTTCTTTTCAACAACAATTGAACGAATTCCGTAAAGTCCATGATAAAGAATCATCAAAATAGAAAAGTCAAGAACGTAAATGAAATAAGGTGTTTTAGGATGCAGCATCTCTTTTAAAGGTTTAATATGCATCATCAGATTATGCACTATAAAGAAAAAGAAAACAAAAACTGCCGATACAAGATAGAAAAAGTAAAGCAACCTTTCACTTCTCATGATGTCATCCCCTTTCCGATTATAAGAACGAGAAGAAAAACAGCAGCCATAGCCATACAGATATAAAAGAGTATCCTTGAATATTTAAGGGAAACTGGAGAGTAGGGATACTCTATAAATCCAGGTTTTCCTATAAAGAAAGCAAGTTCAAGTATTATAAGCCTTATGCCGTTAAACGCGTGATACGCAAAAGCAACTACGGCAAGCCAGTCAAAGTAAACACATACAGGCCCCTTTGCTAAAACATGAATCACCATATAAACAAAAAGAAAAACTCCCGTAATTCTGTGCAGTTTTGATAGCTTCTCTTCCATCACCATGATTAATACTTCCTTTCCACCGGTTTGTATTTTGTGATTTTCACATCCCTATAGTAAAGATCAAGCTTTTCACCAACTCTTTTAACAAGAGTATGTTTTAAGAAATTTTTATCATCCCTTTCAGGATAATCTGTCCTGAAATGAGCTCCTCTTGATTCTTTCCTGTTCAAAGCAGAAAAAGTGATAACCTCTGCAACATCAACCATATTAAGAAGCTCCTGATAATTTATCAGTTCAAGATTGTATATTCTGGAAGTGTTCCCAACTTTCACTTCAGAAAGTTCAGCTTTTATATCCCTTATTTCTTCAAGAGCTTTTTGAAGTTCTTCCTCATTTCTCTCTATACCCACAAATCTATCCATCGTTTCTCTCAGTTTCTTACGTAGAGAGTATAAAGATGTTTTTCCACCGCTTCCTATATGAGAGAAAAATTCCTTCTCTTTAGAATTTAAAAGTGCCTCATCAACTTTTTTCTTTCCTGAAAACTCTTTAAGGTTTTCAACAACTTTCTCACCACAAAGTTTCCCACACACAAGGCACTCAGCGGTAGAGTTTGTTCCAAGTCTGTTAGAACCGTGAATTCCAGCAGCAGCATTCTCACCTATAGCATAAACCCCGGGAATTTCTGTAACACCGTAAACGTCAGCAGCAATTCCACCCATAGAATAGTGCGCAGCCGGCCTTATCGGTATAGGTTCTTTAACAGGGTCTATACCTAAAAACTTCATACAAACTTCTCTAATAAGATGAAGCCTGTGCTTAACCTTCTCCTCTCCAAGGTGGGTAAGGTCAAGTAAAACATAACTTAAACCGTCTCTCTCAAAGGCTCTACCTTTTTTAATCTCTTCAAAAATAGAACGGGAAACAATATCCCTTGGAGCAAGCTCCATTGCAGTGGGAGCGTAATATTTCATAAACCTTTCACCATCTTTGTTTAAAAGATGTCCGCCTTCACCCCTTGCAGCTTCTGACATAAGAATCCCTGACGGGATAAGACCAGTTGGATGGAATTGAATAAACTCCATATCTTCAAGGGGAAGTCCCATTCTTAAAGCATAAGCAAGACCATCACCGGTAGAGCTATCTGAATATGTTGTAAATGAGTAGGTGCAACCCGAGCCACCTGTGGCAAGAATAAGTTGATTTCCTACTATAAAGTCAACCTCTCCTGTTTTAAGCTTGTAGGCTGCAAGAACAAACGCACCGTTATTTTCAAAAATATCGTAAACAAAATACTCATCGTACCTTTGATAGTTTGAAAATCTGAGAAGATTATCATAAAGAGTCTGCATTTCAAAAAAACCAGTCTTATCACTTGCATAAGTTGCCCTTGGATAGGAATGACCACCAAAAGGCCGTTGAGCAATTTTTCCATCTTTTGTTCTTGACCATGGACATCCTAAATGGTCAAGAAAGTAAATTTCTTCAGGACAATACTCTACAAACTTTTCAACTGCATCCTGATCAGCAAGAAAATCACTCCCCTTAACAGTATCATACTCATGCTTCTCAAAACTGTCCTCAGGAGATAAAACAGCAGCAGTTCCCCCTTCAGCACATACAGAGTGTGCTCTCATAAGCTGAACTTTTGAGACAAGTCCCACATTCACTTCATCTTTAGTTTTTCTTAAAATCTCAATAGCCACCCTGAGTCCAGCAAGTCCTGTCCCAAGAATAACAACATCGTGATAATAAACAGCCATAGCAGCGCCTCTTTCTCAAAAAATTTTGCGCAGAGATTATAACACAAGTATATCTTCTATCAAGAAAATCAGACATTTATACTAATTATACAATTATAAAGTTTACAGACTTACCACTAAAGCAATATGGTAAACAATAAAAGCAACAACCCATGCAACAGCAAGTTCTACAGCAACTACAAATAGAACCCATTTTTTTGATCCGCTCTCCTGATAGATAGCGGAAATGGTGGCTATACACGGAATATAAAGGAGAACAAAAAATAGATAGGCAAGAGCTGCTTGAGGTGTAAAAACTGTCCTTAACACTTCAGGAAGGTGCTCAGCATTCCCATAAAGCGTTCCTAAAGTTCCGACAACAACTTCTTTAGCAACACCACCAAACAGCAAAGCAATAACAGGCTTCCAGTCAGTTATACCGATGGGTTTAAAAACAGGAAGTATCAACTTTCCAATCATTCCAGCTAAAGAATGCTCCCCGGCATACTCCACACCAAACGGAAAACTGGCAAGAACCCAGATAATAACAGAAGCTAAAAATATAACTGTTCCTGCTTTTTCTATAAAATCCTTAACCTCTATAAATGTTTGATTTAAAACCATTTTCAAAGAAGGAACTTTATAAGCAGGTAGTTCAATAAAAAACTCTTCCTCTCCACTACTCTTTAAAAACAGTGATAACAACTTAGAAAAAATAAGAGCTATAAAAATTCCCGTTCCATACAAAGAGAGTACTATCAACGTTCTGCTACTTTCAAAAAAAGCGGCTATAAAAACGGTATATACAGCAAGTCTTGCACTGCAGGAAATCCACGGAATCACAAGCATCGTTATAAGCTTTTGAATCGGTGAACGCATAGCTCTTGTAGAGTAAACGGCAGGCACATTACACCCAAAACCGAGAATAAGAGGAATAACAGAAGCTCCAGAAAGCCCAAAAATTCTCATAAAATTATCCCAAAGGGCGGCTGCTCTTGCCATATACCCTGAATCTTCTAAAATGGAAAGAAGCGTATAAAGAACGAAAAGTATGGGAAGAAAAGACAGAACAGAACCTACTCCTGCAAAAACACCCCTGTCTATAAAGGACTTCAAAATCTCAGGAAAAGGTAGCTTATAGAGAAATGAAGGTAAAATATCCCCAAAAAATTTCCCAATAATCTCCACAAAAGGTTCACTTAACATGAAAGTCAATTTAAAAACAGCCGCCATAATAGCAAAGAAAACAGGAATTCCTGTTAAAGGAGTAGTAATAACACGGTCTATCCTATCCCTTAAACATTCTTTCTCACACTTTTTTTCCGCTTCAACAACTTCCTTAGCTATTTCAGAAGCGATAATAAACCTTTCTCTAACAATAATAGCACCTATATCTTCTCCCTTTCTCTCTTTGACCTCTTTCCTTATCCTTTCAAGAACAGATTTTAACTTTTCACCTGAAGAAGAACTTAAAACTTTTTCAATAATTTCCTTATCACCCTCAAGTATTTTTATTGCATACCACCTAACTTTTTGAGGCTCAAACAAACTTTTAATAACAGATGAAACTTCAAGAATTGCTGCTTCAACAATTTCAGAATAAACAGGTTGGAAAACTTTTCCCTTTATTCCTTCAAGAGCAACTAAAACCATTTTCTCTTTTAGCTCACTCAATCCTGCACCTGTATAAGCACTCACAGGAACAACGGGTAAATTCAAAATCTTAGATAACTTTTCAAAATTTATATTAAAATCTTCAACATCATCAACTTTGTTCAATGCAAGAATTGGTTTCACACCCATTTCAAGAAGCTCAAGAGTAAGATAAAGATTTCTTCCTAACGTGGTTACATCAACAACATTTAAAACGGTATCATACTTTTCATTCAGTAGAAAATTACGAGTTACCCTTTCTTCAATGGTGTAAGAAGTCAAACTATAAACACCGGGAAGGTCTATCAACTTTATTTTAAAGCCCCTAAAGGAGAAAAAACCCTCCTTTTTTTCAACCGTTACACCGGGCCAGTTTCCAACTTTAGCTTTTGTTCCAGCAAGGGCATTCATTATTGCCGTTTTTCCAACGTTTGGATTACCAACTAAAGCAACAACTATCTCCTCTTTCAACTTCACCTCACAATAACTCTTCTTGCCATACCTTTGCCAAGAGCAAACCTGCTCCCTGCAATCTCCACAATAACAGGGCCTGGTGCTGTTTTAATCACCCTTACCTTTGTTCCTGGAAAAAGACCAACCGATGCCATGCGGTTACAAAAACAGGGAGAACCTTTTATTTCAACAACTTCAACCTTTTCTCCTTCCTTAACGTCAAGCAACGTTCTCATAACTTCACCTTTAACTCTTTGATTGTTAGAATATATTAACTTTTTGAAAAACGTCAAGAAAGCAAAGGATTAAAAACTTTTTTCAAATATTAACGCTTTTCAAAATGGTGAAACTTAAAAACTAAATGTATAATTCCTCTTATGAAATGGACTGTTATGAAACTTATCAAACGAGCGACAGAAATTCTATCTGAAAAAGGAATAGAAACACCACGTCTTGATGCTGAACTTCTAATGTGTCATACGTTAGGTTGGGAAAATAGAGTTAAGCTTTATACAAAATATGACAGACCTTTATCATCTGATGAAGTTGAAACTTATCGCCAACTTATAAAGCAGCGAGTCAAAGGTGAACCTGTAGCATATATAACCGGAAGAAAAGAATTTTTTGGATTCCAGTTTAAATTAACAAAAGACGTTTTAATACCGCGTCCTGAAACTGAATTATTGGTTGAACAAACTCTTGAAATAGCAAAGAATATATCAGAAACTCCTATAAAAATTGCAGACATCGGCACAGGAAGTGGATGCATAATAATTACACTTGCAAAACTGCTAACAAAAAAAGCTGAATTTTTTGCAACAGATATATCAGAAAAAGCTTTAGATATAGCAAAGGAAAATGCAAAAATTCACAATGTAAATGTGCATTTTTTTAAAACAGATATACTGGAAAATCTAAATGAAAACTTCACAATAGTTGTATCAAATCCCCCGTATATCTCTTTCAAAGACAAAAGAGTTGAAAAAAGTGTTACAAAATATGAACCACACTGCGCTTTATTTGGAGGAGAGAAAGGCACAGAAATAATAGAAAAACTAACAAAACAAGCATACAGCAAACTTAAAAAAGGCGGTTATCTTTTAGTAGAATTTGGAGAAGGACAGGCAGGAGAAGTTAAGAAAATTTTTGAAGCTTCAGGTTTTAAAAATATACAAGTGCTTAAGGATCTGGCAGGAAAAGAACGAATAATCTTAGGAGAAAAGTAATGTATAAGTTCATAATAAAGGGTGGAAAAGAGCTAAAGGGAACTGTAAAAATCTCAGGTTCAAAAAATGCAAGCCTTCCAATCATTTTTGCAGCAATACTTACAAAAGAAGCTCAGATTGAAAATGTTCCCAATTTAAGAGATACAAGAACAGCCGTTGCACTTTTAAAAGATATGGGATTTGAAACCTGCTTTGAAAAGAATACTCTTTTTGTGAGAGAAAAAGAAAAAATTAAAACAGAAGCAGATTATGAACTTGTAAGAACTATGAGAGCCTCTATTCTTTCTCTTGGTCCCCTTCTTGCAAAATATGGAAAAGCAAAAGTATCTTTGCCTGGTGGCTGTGCAATAGGTGCAAGACCTATAAATTTTCACCTTAAAGCTCTTTCTAAACTTGGAGCAGAAATATCTATAGACCATGGATATATAAATGCAACTGTTAAAGGTAGATTAAAAGGAGCAGAAATTGTATTTGATAAACCAACAGTTGGCGGCACCGAAAACCTACTAATGGCAGCTGTGCTTGCCAAAGGAAAAACAGTAATAAAAAATGCTGCAAAAGAACCTGAAATAGTTGACCTTGCTAATGCTCTCAAGAAAGCTGGAGCTATAATTGAAGGAGAAGGCACTGACACCATAGAAATTACAGGTGTGGAAGAACTCTCAAAAATAGACTATACAGTAATGCCTGATAGAATTGAAGCTGGAACATTTATCTCTTTCATCGCTACAGCTGGAGGAGAAATCACAATTGAAGACTGTCCATATGACACAATAGAAGCAGTCGTTCAAAAATTTAAAGAAGCAGGGCTTACAATAGAAAAACTAAACAATGTAACAATAAAAATAAAGAAAGAAGGAAAACTTAAAGCTACAGACATCACAACACAGGTTTATCCCGGATTCCCTACGGATATGCAGGCACAGTTTATGGCAGCAATGTGCCTTGCAGAAGGAGTTTCAATTATAAAAGAAACAATCTTTGAAAATAGATTCCAGCATGTGCTTGAACTACTAAGACTTGGAGCTAACATTACAATAGATGGAAATACAGCTATAGTTAAAGGAGTAGAGAAACTTATAGGTGCAAAAGTTATGGCGACAGACCTAAGGGCCAGTGCATCCCTTGTTGCTGCAGGACTTGCAGCTGAAAACACTACAGAAATCTACAGAATCTATCACCTTGAGAGAGGCTACGAAAATCTTGAAAAAAAACTTCAATCCCTTGGAGCATACATAGAGAAGGTAAAAGCAGAAAAGCCTTTCTAAACAGGGAGAAGTGATGTTTATTTTCCATACAAAAGTGGCAAGCACAGAAATATATCTTGCATCCTTAACAGTTTTTATCCTGATAACAATTCAAATAATAAAAGTTATCATTCAACGAAAACTACAAAATAAATTCCTTAAAGCTTTAATTGAAAGTTTAAGCGGTATCTTATTTTTTATAGCAGGATTTTCTATCTCTAAACTTGTTCCATCTCCACTTCTAAAGTTTGTATTTGAAGATTTTTCAATTTTAATAGGCTCTGTATATCTTACCCGGGCACTCTATATAGCAGAAGAAGCAGCAACCCTACCCAGATTTATAACATTTTTCTTTCTCACACTTGCATTTATTACATCAGTATTTACACACTTCAATTTCTTTAATTTAGATGTTAAGATTCTTCTTTTTCTACGAAAATTATTCATAATTCTTGCATTTATACCTCTAATTACATCTTTAACATCTCTTCTTAAAGAAAGTATCAGGAACATTGTTTCTATTTCTCTGTTTATATCCTACTTAACTTTTTCAATACTGTGGCTATCTGGTCTAATAACTTTTGATACAAAAGCCATTGTAGGAATAGGTGTAATCGCTGTAATAAGTTTATTTTACAGCTGGGTTATTACACGAGGAACAGAGTTTATTAAAAATTTTATTGATAAAGAATTTGTGAGAAAAAGAGACATTGTTGTTTTAATAAAAAATCTCAAACTTCTAATTACCCTTATTTTTATCTTTTTCCTGAAAATTTCCCTGGAATACTTTTTCAATCTTGATAATCTTTTCTACATTTTAAAACAAACCTATTTTATTAAAACGGAACTGTTGAAAATAAGCTTCTACAATATCATCATTTCCATCTATTATGGATTTTTCCTGACATCTTTGCTCAATGTAGTAAGAAAAGGAATAAAACTTTACTTCCCAAAACACAGGCGCACAATAGAAGGCGGATCGGCAGAAGCACTCATATTTAACATAGGAATTCTCTTTGTTTTCATGGTGGTTCTATCTTCTCTTGGTATAACATGGAAAGTATTGCTTCCCATAGCAGGAACTCTCGGAGTTGGTATAGGTTTCGGACTTCAAACCATAATGAACAATTACATGAGCGGATTTATTTTACTTTTTAGTAAAAAACTGAAAATAGGAGATATCGTTGAACTTCCTCTTTCTGTTCCAACTTTGGGAAATGAAGAGAAAAATGTTTTTGGGAAAATTGAAGATATTGGCATTCTTGCAACTTTAATAAGAACAAATGATGGAGTTGAGATAGCCATACCAAACTCAAATTTTATATCTTCTCCTATAGTGAACTTCTCTCATCACGATCCGTTTGTAAGACTAAGAATTCCTGTAGGTGTATCTTACTCTTCAGACCCTGAAACAGTAAGAAAGGTTCTAACAAAAGTTCTTGAAAACATGCCCGGTGTCTTAAAAACTCCCAGGCCTAAAGTCTGGTTCTGGGAATTCGGTGAAAGCGCCCTTATATTCATTGCATCTTTCTGGATAGATATAAGAAAAGAAATAAAAATAGAAGAAATAAGAAGCAGATTTTACTACACCGCCTGGAGAGAGCTTAAAAAAGCTGGAGTAGAAATACCATTTCCTCAGCATGACTTATGGTTTAAAAATACTTTAAAAGTAGAAATTGATAGTAGGAAGAATCCTGAATAATTCACTATAAATGCTTTAAAGTAGGAGCAGATAAAACCTAAATCAATAAAACAGCAATCATAACTCTTATCTTATTTCTGAGGTACGCTTAAAACCTTTGGGAAAAACGACCTCTTTTACTACCTCTGGAACAGTTTCAATTCCTTAGAGGTACGCTTAAAACTACAGAACAGGCAGAAACCTATGCTGGAATTTACCGGTTTCAATTCCTTAGAGGTACGCTTAAAACCCAGGATATGGAAGAACTCAAAAGACGGTATCCTGATCTGTTTCAATTCCTTAGAGGTACGCTTAAAACAAAACTCATTTTGAATATCTATCATTATTATTAGATAGGTTTCAATTCCTTAGAGGTACGCTTAAAACCACCTTTAGCTTCAATGAAACCTTTCTGCTTTAGATAGTTTCAATTCCTTAGAGGTACGCTTAAAACTTTCCGGCAAAAGAGGAATCCCAGATAGAATCCCTGTTTCAATTCCTTAGAGGTACGCTTAAAACTTTAGAAAATAATGAGATTCTTTTTGTTGATTATTCGTTTCAATTCCTTAGAGGTACGCTTAAAACAAGGGAAAGGATTTTCATTTCCTCTGACTTCTATTGTGTGTTTCAATTCCTTAGAGGTACGCTTAAAACAAGCAGTAAAAACTAAATCATACCTTAAAGAGATAGCTGTTTCAATTCCTTAGAGGTACGCTTAAAACTCGTAAAATCTTTCTAGAAGTTGGTTTCTTTTATGGGTTTCAATTCCTTAGAGGTACGCTTAAAACAATCGGTGCTGAAAATGTCGGTCAAGTAGTTTCCAAATTGTTTCAATTCCTTAGAGGTACGCTTAAAACTGATGGATTTAGAGAAGTATTATATGTTTGATCCTAGTTTCAATTCCTTAGAGGTACGCTTAAAACTTTAGATACAATAGAAGAAGATTTAGCAAGTCAGTTGTTTCAATTCCTTAGAGGTACGCTTAAAACCTCATCTCTCTTTCCTCCTTCTCTTTTGTTTTGGTAAGTTTCAATTCCTTAGAGGTACGCTTAAAACTTGGTGAGGAATATAAGAATATTATAATTGAAGAGTTTCAATTCCTTAGAGGTACGCTTAAAACGCGGTGTTTGACCTTATTAAGAATGCTTATTCCATCAATAGTTTCAATTCCTTAGAGGTACGCTTAAAACAAGATGAAAAAGATAGCAAAAATCGGGAAAGCAACTTAGTTTCAATTCCTTAGAGGTACGCTTAAAACTATATCATAACCTTACCAACAACAAAAAATCCAAATAGTTTCAATTCCTTAGAGGTACGCTTAAAACCATATATATACCTTCTGTAGGTATGAATGAGCTTACTAGTTTCAATTCCTTAGAGGTACGCTTAAAACGATAATTCAAGTATAAAAGCAACTTTTTTTAGATCAAGTTTCAATTCCTTAGAGGTACGCTTAAAACGATAATTCAAGTATAAAAGCAACTTTTTTTAGATCAAGTTTCAATTCCTTAGAGGTACGCTTAAAACGATAATTCAAGTATAAAAGCAACTTTTTTTAGATCAAGTTTCAATTCCTTAGAGGTACGCTTAAAACGATAATTCAAGTATAAAAGCAACTTTTTTTAGATCAAGTTTCAATTCCTTAGAGGTACGCTTAAAACAAGAATGTGAAGTGTGGCAAAACATGTAATTATTGTAGTTTCAATTCCTTAGAGGTACGCTTAAAACTTTTTTTACACTTTATTGCTGATATAACAGGTTAAATAGTTTCAATTCCTTAGAGGTACGCTTAAAACTCGAAAGAATTATCAACACAGATTTACTACGTGTTGAGTTTCAATTCCTTAGAGGTACGCTTAAAACACAAATAACTCAATAGGTTCATATGTACTATCTTTAGTTTCAATTCCTTAGAGGTACGCTTAAAACAAGAAAACCGAGAAAAAGGAGGTATAAAATGAAAGGTTTCAATTCCTTAGAGGTACGCTTAAAACATTGATTAAGCATAAATCTGTAATTATACAATTGTGGTTTCAATTCCTTAGAGGTACGCTTAAAACAAATCCAGTAGCTTTGTCTATAATATGCGCCGTATTATGTTTCAATTCCTTAGAGGTACGCTTAAAACAGATACAAATGGAAATCCTACAGTTTATAAATTTCCTAAGTGTTTCAATTCCTTAGAGGTACGCTTAAAACCCTTTGTGATCATTTCCAACCTCCTTTTTTGTTTTGTTAAGTTTCAATTCCTTAGAGGTACGCTTAAAACTTATGGTAGAATGAAGAAAACCGAGAAAAAGGAGGTGTTTCAATTCCTTAGAGGTACGCTTAAAACTAGGGAAAGCAACTTATAGAAGGTTAATCTCACGGTGTTTCAATTCCTTAGAGGTACGCTTAAAACTTAACATCTTTACAGAAAAAGTTGAAAGTCTCGTTGTGTTTCAATTCCTTAGAGGTACGCTTAAAACACGGGATAAGATACACTCAACTTGGTTATGCTGGTGGCAGTTTCAATTCCTTAGAGGTACGCTTAAAACCAGATGTCTGTTGGGAATGTTTGTTTCCTATAAAGAGTTTCAATTCCTTAGAGGTACGCTTAAAACCCAGGCGGCAAGTGCATTTTCGGTGCTGTCAAGCTCTACGTTTCAATTCCTTAGAGGTACGCTTAAAACACAAAACCTGTATTAGATTTTGTATTCAATATAAAAGAGTTTCAATTCCTTAGAGGTACGCTTAAAACAAATAGTTTAGAACATGTTTTATCAAACACAAAAAGTTTCAATTCCTTAGAGGTACGCTTAAAACAAATAGTTTAGAACATGTTTTATCAAACACAAAAAGTTTCAATTCCTTAGAGGTACGCTTAAAACTGTTCCTATAAATAGCTCTTTTCCACTTACAGGATGTCGTTTCAATTCCTTAGAGGTACGCTTAAAACATGTTTCGGGTATATATTATTGTATGAAAAAAACTGTTTCAATTCCTTAGAGGTACGCTTAAAACAATAATGGAAGATAGGGATTTAGCGTCGCCGTCATAGTTTCAATTCCTTAGAGGTACGCTTAAAACGTATATTTCCAGTGAACGGCTTTATTAAATGCCGCTTGTTTCAATTCCTTAGAGGTACGCTTAAAACCAGGTTGAGCCGGAAGTCTCTCAACTCCAAGCAAAGCTCCGTTTCAATTCCTTAGAGGTACGCTTAAAACCCTGACGCTCCAGTTCAGACTATTCCAGATGATGCTAGTTTCAATTCCTTAGAGGTACGCTTAAAACTATATACGATAATTGTTTCAAAAACTTGGGATATAGGTTTCAATTCCTTAGAGGTACGCTTAAAACAGTCCGCTGTCTTTCTTTTCTCGTCGCCGCCGTTCTTTGTTTCAATTCCTTAGAGGTACGCTTAAAACTAGAGAGAAAGGATATTGTTTCTTACGCCTTGCGAGAGTTTCAATTCCTTAGAGGTACGCTTAAAACTTAAATTATATTTTTTTATTAGAAAATCAACATATTTAGTTTCAATTCCTTAGAGGTACGCTTAAAACAATTGCATTTAAAAGAGATAAGATTGTATTTGCTCAGTTTCAATTCCTTAGAGGTACGCTTAAAACCCTAAACCACAGTCATATTACACTGCTGTTTACAATGGTTTCAATTCCTTAGAGGTACGCTTAAAACTATAAAAGGAATAAGATGTTATAGGGTGGATATTTTGTTTCAATTCCTTAGAGGTACGCTTAAAACAGATTTTGATTCTGACACTCAAGCGTTGCTTGAGTGTTTCAATTCCTTAGAGGTACGCTTAAAACCATCGTTTATCCTCCTAAATATATATTATTTTTAATTAGTTTCAATTCCTTAGAGGTACGCTTAAAACCTTTTGGAGATTAGCTATCTTTTTGAGCTTTTTCCGTTTCAATTCCTTAGAGGTACGCTTAAAACCATATGGAACTGTAATGTTTCGTGGTGTTGGATCGGTTTCAATTCCTTAGAGGTACGCTTAAAACTCAAGTCGGTTATAAAAATACATCCAAGCCTGTTTATGTTTCAATTCCTTAGAGGTACGCTTAAAACTATATTAGGTTTGAATACGATATCGCCGGATTCGTAATCGTTTCAATTCCTTAGAGGTACGCTTAAAACGAAATAAACGATTATAAACTTCAAGAAAATATAAACAGTTTCAATTCCTTAGAGGTACGCTTAAAACAGCTTTTAGTGTAGTATAGTCGTTAGTTACACTATCTTGTTTCAATTCCTTAGAGGTACGCTTAAAACACGCAAGTCGTTGAATTTGAAAACTGGTGAAATAAATTAGGTTTCAATTCCTTAGAGGTACGCTTAAAACGAAGTACCGTCAGTAAAGAATATACCTGCCTCTGATATGTTTCAATTCCTTAGAGGTACGCTTAAAACGATATCCAATAACAGAAGATTACGATAAAGGTATTGTGTTTCAATTCCTTAGAGGTACGCTTAAAACTATCGTATATTTTCATTTTGACATTTTCGTTATTCAAGTTTCAATTCCTTAGAGGTACGCTTAAAACAAGGTTTTACCGTAGTTGATAAATTTGCCCCTGCTATTTTCAGTTTCAATTCCTTAGAGGTACGCTTAAAACTATCTAGATTTTTATTCAATCTAGATAACAAACCAAGTTTCAATTCCTTAGAGGTACGCTTAAAACTTAGAGCCACTGGGGTGTAAAACCCCAGTGAAATTAGTTTCAATTCCTTAGAGGTACGCTTAAAACCCACTCTATTGCTTATTCCTTTTTTCAAAGAACGTCAAGATTTATACACATATTATCATTACCTAATATTGGAAGTCAAATGTCGGGGATGATTATTAAGATATTTATAATAAACATAATAACTGGCAGAAAGACACTGGGAATAAGTAAATTACATAAATAAAAACGCATATTGGATTCCCGACACTTATCATAAATCAACGATAAATTAGTACTCTATCCTCAAACCCTTTAAAATTTCCATGCATTGCTTTTGCAACATATTTAAGAAAAATAGCAAATCTTGATTCACTGCCTCTTCTATAAAGCTTCCCTTTCCATAAAATCTTTATATCTTCTAACCTTTTAACATCATCAGATTTAACAAGAGCAAGAAGTTTCCCTTCATTTAATTGAGTCTTTATTTTCGTAAAGGAAACATCTCTAACAACCTTTCTTTCTGCATAAAAGGGTAAATTATGCCAGAAGTAACTTTCTACAAGCAAAGGCACATTTTTCTCAATTCTTTCTTTTTTTATAGCCTTTCCTATTTCGTCATAAGGTCTAAATTTTTCAACTGTTGGTAAAAGGGAAACAGTAAACATTGTAAAAAACAGAAGGGCTGAAATATAAGGAGTTAGTTTCAGTTCTCTAAAATAAATTAATAGTGCAGCTGCAATTACTACACATAGATAGTAAACGGGAGAAAGACTAAATACAAACACCACCAAGAAAGTAGCCACGAAGAAAACTACAGCAGGAATAATAAAAGCAGTTTTATAAATCTTTTTTTCAACCCCTTCTTCAGGACTATAATTT
This sequence comes from Desulfurobacterium atlanticum, assembly GCF_900188395.1. NCBI lineage: Bacteria > Pseudomonadati > Aquificota > Aquificia > Desulfurobacteriales > Desulfurobacteriaceae > Desulfurobacterium > Desulfurobacterium atlanticum. Next base: position 214,877 of record NZ_FZOB01000002.1, read on the forward strand.
GAAACAAAATATCCAGTTATAAGTGAAAGAGCCGGATGAGCCTGAATTATATATGTGGGAATTTTTCCTTTTGCTAAAGTGAAAATAACAAGCATTACAAAAAGCCAGGCAAAAGGAAAAAGTAATTTCTCAAAATAATTTTTAATTTTCGCCAATCCGAAGTAAGCAACAAGAGAATATGGTAAAAACCCCCACAAAATAACAACTGGATAGTAAAACGGATTCAAGCTCCCATCTTTTTTCTCAACCGCTCTCTTAATAGTTTCTTTCATCAAAACATTTAAAAATTCATTACCAAACTTCAAATACATATAAACATACCACCAGCATCCAATAATTAAAACTAAAGGTATTCCTATTTGAAGTTTGAGAAATTTTATATCTTCCCATGCTCTAAGAAAATTAAAACTGTTTTCAAGAAGGATATAAAGAAGAATTATCCCTCCAATGACTATAATGTAAGGATAACCTTTTGTTAAAACTGTTAGGCCCAAGGAAATATAAGATAAAAGAATATAAGAGAATTTTTTGTTTTTATATCCTTTAATAAAGAGATACAAGGTCAACGTAAAGAAAAAGGTAAGAACATCCTCAGGAGAAGCGTAACGAGAGTTTATAACAAACTGAAGGCTTAAAAACATTGCGAAAGCAGAATAAACAGCAGATTTTCTATCAAAAAGCTCACGAGCAATAAGGTAAGTCAATAAAACAGAAAAAAGGGACAAAATTACAACAGGCAGTCTGGCAGAAAACTCTGAAATCCCAAAAAGCTTATAAGATAAGGCAACAAGCCAGTAAGTCATAGGCGGCTTATTAAATCTTGACTGATAGTTATAGTAAATATCAAGATAATTTCCACTTTCCATCATTTCTCTTGCCGATTCAGCATAAAAGCTTTCGTTAGGAATCCATATATCGTTTACCCCAAGATTTTTAAAGAAAACAAATACACTTAAGAGAATAAGAATAAAAAAGATAAATCGTCTCTTATCCATTTTCCCTTATCTCCTTTACCTTTTCAGCCACATATCTTAAAAGTTCTTTCATCCCTTCACCTGTCACAGCAGAAACAGCAAAGAAAGGATACCCTCTTGATTCAAAATATTTCTTTGCCTCATCTATAACAGACCTGTCAGACAAAGCATCTATTTTTGTTCCAACAACAATTTGAGGTTTTTTAGCAAGCTTCGGGGAGTATAGTTCAAGTTCTTTATTAATTTTCTCAAAAGCTTCCTTAAAATCTCTTGTTTGATCTGACAAATCTATCAGATGAAGTAAAAGTTTTGTCCTTTCAACATGTCTTAAAAACTCATGCCCCAATCCTCTTCCTTTATGAGCTCCTTCTATAAGACCGGGGATATCCGCCACAACAAAAGAAAATCCATCAACCTCTGTTACACCAAGGATAGGCCTTAATGTGGTAAAAGGATAATCAGCTATTTCAGGCCTTGCTGCAGAGATTCTTGACAAGAAAGTGGATTTCCCGGCATTTGGAAAGCCTACCAACCCTACATCTGCTATCAGCTTTAACTCAAGCTCTATCCACCTTTCTTCTCCCGGCTCCCCCGGCTCAGCAAAATCGGGTGCTCTCCTTGTAGGAGTTGCAAAAGCCGCATTACCACGCCCTCCACGTCCCCCTTTAGCTACAACAAGCTTCTCCCCTTCCCTTGTAAGATCACCAAGAATCTCTCCAGTTTCTGCATCTTTTACAACCGTCCCAACAGGAACTTTTATAATAAGGTCTTCTCCACTTTTTCCAGTTCTTTTATTTCCTTCTCCGTGTCTTCCTCTTTCAGCTTTATAGTGCCTTTTATACTTAAAATCAAGCAAGGTATGGATGTTTTTATCTGCAACAAGGATAACACTGCCACCTTTTCCACCATCACCACCGGCAGGACCACCTTTAGGAATAAATTTCTCCCTTCTAAAAGCCACACAACCGTTACCGCCATCACCACCTTTAACAAATATTTTAACTTTATCTATGAAACTGGCCATACGAAACCTCCAGCAGTGCAAAATTCAGGGAATTTCTAAAAGGAAAGTTAAATTAAAGATGGTGAAAGTCAACTATAAAACTATATCCAGAGAGAATACTGATTTAAACCTGTATCTTCTGGGAAACCACATAAAATATTCATATTCTGGATAGCCTGACCAGAAGCCCCTTTCCCTATATTATCTATCGCAGAAATAGCAACCCCAAGCCCTGTTTCCTCATCTTTTGTTACATATATATCACAAAAATTTGTCCCGGCAACATGAGAAGTTTCAGGAGGGAAAGATTTAAGCCTTACAAATTTCTCATTTTTATAAAACTGGTTATAAACAGCCTGCAACTCTTCTTTTGCAGCATCTGTTTTAAAGTAGATGGTTGACAATATTCCCCTGTTCATAGGAACAAGATGTGGAGTAAATCTCACTTTTTTTAAACTTAACTTCTCAGCAATTTCTGGAGCATGACGATGGCCTTCAACAGCATAAGCCTTAAATGTCTCATTAACTTCGCAAAAAGTAAAAGATACAGAAGATTTCCTTCCAGCCCCGGTAACTCCAGATTTACTGTCGGCAATAACTGGATAATTTTCGTCAATCAAACCTGAGATTTTTGCAGGATAAAGTCCAAGTATAACACTTGTAGGATAACAACCCGGATTTGCAACAATTGTTTTATTTTTAATTTCATCTCTAAAAATTTCAGGTAAACCGTAAGCCACTTTTGCAAAAAGCTCTTTAGCGTGATGCTTTACTCCATAAACTTTTTCATAAATCTCGGGAGAATCAAATCTAAAATCAGCACTAAAATCTATAATTTTAAGTTCTGGCTTTTTTTCATAAAGACCTCTAACAACAGGGAATGCCGCCCTATGGGGAAGACACACAAATACAACATCAGACATTGAAGCTACTGTATCAACGTTAAACTCAGTAAAAACTAACTTTGAAACTTTTGAACCGTAAAGATGGGGAAAAACATCAGATACTTTCTGACCGGCATACTGACGTGAAGTTAAAGAGAGAATATTTACAAACGGATGAAATAGTAAGAGGCGGAGAAGCTCCGCCCCTGTATATCCTGAAGCACCGATAATAGATATGTTAACGTTTTGACCACTGGTATCTTGCACGAGCTCCTCTTTGACCATATTTCTTTCTCTCTTTGATACGAGCATCTCTTGTAAGGAAACCAGCTTTTTTAAGAGCAGGTCTTAACTCAGGGTTAAAAGCAAGAAGAGCCTTTGCTATACCAAATTTAACAGCATCTGCCTGTGCTGACTTTCCGCCACCTTTAACGGTGCACCATACATCAAATCTTCCATTCATTCCAGTAACATCAAAAGGCTGTTCCATTATTTTAAGAAGAGCAAGTCTTCCAAAGTAAGTTTCTGCATCTTGCCTATTAACAGTTATTTTTCCTGAACCGTTTGGAATTATCCATACTCTCGCTATAGCTGTTTTTCTCTTACCTGTTCCGTAATATCTCATTTCTGCCATTGATTCCTCCATTAAAATTCAAGAGGTTTAGGATTTTGTGCACTGTGTGGATGCTCAGGACCAGCATAAACCTTCAACCTCTTAAGTCTCTTATCTCTAAGCTTGTTTTTAGGAAGCATACCCTTGACAGCAAGTTTAATTACTTCTTCCGGTTTCTTCTCAAGCATCTCTTTTAAAGTAGCCTGTTTAAGATGACCAAAATAGCCGGTATGCCTGTAGTAGATTTTGTTTTCAAGCTTTCTACCACTTGCGTAAATTTTTTCAGCATTCACAACAACCACAAAATCTCCACCATCAACATGTGGAGTGTAGGTAGGCTTATGCTTTCCCATAAGAATTTTTGCAATTTCACTTGCAAGCCTTCCAAGAGTTTTACCGGTAGCATCAACAACATACCAATCTCTTTTAACTTCTTCCTTCTTCTGCATGAAGGTTTTCATTTCAGTTCCTCCAGATAGTGGCGTTCTTCTAAAACGCCGAAAATGTAGCGGGCACGCGAAATTTACTATAGAGATAAAAAATTGTCAAGTGATAACGAGAATTTATCCCTGCATAGGTATACACATACTCCCCACCCACACCAAAGGAAAAAGGCTGCCCACCTGGTAGTTAAAATATTAAGAGCACTAAACATTCAAATTTTCAGAAAACCAAAACCACTACCAGGAGGACAACCATGCAGCTAAATATAAACCTATACCACG